>CBININ010000248.1:0-3564 GCA_966250755.1 uncultured Gammaproteobacteria bacterium
GCGATCAGGTAGTAGCGCACGTCGAACTGCATGTGCGCGTCCTCGAAGGCCTCGAAGCCGCATTCGTACGGCGAGAGCTTTTCGCTGGTGGGACGGTTCTTGCCGAGCAGGCCGCCCAGCACCATCAGGGCCACGCCCACCGCGGCGGCCACGCCGAGGAAGAGCAGGATCGGCAGATATTCGCCCAGCATGACGACTCCATTGCCTGTGCGCCGTTTCGGCGCGTTGCCTTGCGCCGGTCCGGCGCGACTGCCTGTGCAACGTTTCGACGCAACCCGGCCCGCGCCCGCGGGGCGGGCGGGGACCGGTTGCTTCGTATTGGTGCCCAAAGGGGGACTCGAACCCCCACGACCGAAGTCGCTACCACCTCAAGGTAGTGCGTCTACCAATTCCGCCATCTGGGCATTGCGCCCGATCCGTCGCCAGACCGAGCCTTGAAATTGTACCAGCGGATCAACCGCCCTTGTTGCCTTCCGCCGGTGCAGACGGCGTGGGCTGCGTCGCAGGTTGCGCCGCCGGCGGCTCGGCCGGGGCCTGCGGCTGCGAATCGGCGGGCGCGGCCGCCGCGGGGGCCGGGGCCAGCGGCGTCGCGCCCGACGGCGACGTTCCCGACGGCAGCGGGGCGGCGGGCTGTGCCGGCAAGTCGGACATCACGCCGAGGTCTTGCTGCGCCGGCGTGGCGGCCTTGCCGCCGTGCGAGGCCTGGTAGGCCATGAACAGGCTCAAGGCGAAGAAGACGACCGCCAGGTACTTGGTCGTGCTCGACAGGAAGTTGGCCGAACCGCGCGCACCGAACACGGTGCCGGAGGCGCCCGCGCCGAAGCCGGAACCGGCCTGCGCGCCCGCGCCGCGTTGCAGCAGGATCAGCACGATCATCGCGATCGCGATGAGGACGTAGAACACATTCAGCAGGATGTCGAGCATCGGTGGTTCACTTGGTTCGGAACGAGGGGCGTCAGGGGCGCGCCGCCGCCGCGGCGATGGCGATGAAGTCACGCGCCACCAGCGAGGCGCCCCCGATCAGGCCGCCGTCCACGTCCGGCTGCGAGAACAGCTCGGCCGCGTTGGCGGGCTTGACGCTGCCGCCGTACAGGATCGGCAGCGAGCCCGCGATAGTACCATCCAGGGCCCGGATCTCGCCACGAATGAAGGCATGGACCTCCTGGGCCTGGGCCGGCGTGGCGGTGCGGCCGGTGCCGATGGCCCACACCGGCTCGTAGGCGACCACCGCCCCCCGCAGGGCCTCCACGCCGTGAGCCAGCAGTGGCGCGAGCTGGCGCTCGATCGCCCATTCGGTCTGGCCGGCTTCGCGCTGGTGCAGGGTTTCGCCCAGGCACAGCAGTGGCACCAGGCCAGCCCGCTTGGCGGCGAAGAACTTGGAGGCCACCAGTTCCGAGCTTTCCTGGTGGAAGTGGCGACGCTCGGAATGGCCGACCATGGCGAAGCGGCAGCCCACGTCCAGCAGCATGCGCGCCGACACCTCGCCGGTGTAGGCGCCCTGCTCGTTCGGGTCCACGTCCTGGGCGCCGAATTCCAGGCCCTGCGCGCCGTAGCGGTCGGCCAGCTCGCCCAGGTAGGGCATCGGCGGGAAGATCGCCAGGCGCACCCCCGACGGCCGCGCGGCAACGACCTCGTCGAGCAGGTGGCGGGCAAAGGCGCGGTCGCCGTGCAGCTTCCAGTTTCCGGCCACGATCCGTTCGCGCATGGGTTCCTCCTTGGCAGGGGCTGAAGTCTAGCGCGGCGGGCTCGGCGGGGGCAGCGCCGGGCCGCGGGAATCGGCACAATCCGGGGCTTCGGGCAGCAGCGGGGCGGCAAGGCATGCGGGACGACCAGGGCTACGCACTCATCACCGGCGCGTCCAGCGGCATCGGCGCTGCGATCGCGCGCGAATATGCGCGCCGCGGCAAGCCGCTGGTGCTCACCGCGCGACGGGTCGACCGGCTCAACGCACTGGCGCGCGAACTGGGCGAGTTCGTGCCCTGCGAGGTGATCGCCGCGGACCTCTCCGACCCGGCCGCGCCCCAGCAGCTGTTCGAACAGACCCGGGCCCGAGGCCTGTTCGTGGACACGCTGGTCAACAACGCCGGCTACGGCGTGCCCGGCCGCTTCCTCTCGCAGCCCTGGCGCGTGCACGCCGAGTTCCTGCAGGTGCTGATGAGTTCGGTCGCCCACCTCACCCACCTCTTCCTGCCGGCCATGGAAGCCGCGGGCCACGGCCGCATCCTCAACGTCGCCTCGCTGGCCGGGCTGGTGCCCGCCTCCGCCGGCCACACGCTCTACGGCGCGACCAAGGCCTGGCTGATCCGCTACAGCGAGTGCCTGGCGCTGGAATGCAAGCCACGCGGCATCCACGTCACCGCCCTGTGCCCCGGCTTCACCTACACCGAGTTCCACGACGTCAACGGCATGCGCGAAAAGGTTTCGAAACTGCCGCGGATGCTGTGGCTGGACGCCGCCAGCGTGGCGCGGATCGGCGTGGACGCGGTGGAGGCCGGGAAGATCAAGGTCGTCACCGGCGCCGCCAACCGGCTGGTCGCTTTCGTCAGCCGCTACCTGCCCGACCCGCTGGCGCGCGCTGGTGGCGAGCAAGTCCAAGGACTTCCGCAATGACCAGTGAGCCACGGCCTCGATGAAGTCGCTGCCCTACCGCAAGCCCACCGAGGGTCGCGACTACTGGCTGGTCGACGACGTGCTACCCGATCCGCTGGCGGTGCGCGCGCGCACCCTGGCGCGCACCGACTGGGTGGAGGGCTATCCGCGCCGGCCCGAGAGCTGGCCGGGCATGCGGGTGATACCGGGGCTGGAACCGGCGGAGCTTGCGCTCGTCGAGGCCCAGGTGCGTCGTGTCACCGGCATGAAGAAGCTGTGGGTGGAACGTGCGACCGACGGCGGCATGCTCAACCACAACTGCATCCAGGTCGTCGGCGAGGACGAATGCGGGCAGCGGCCGCACACCGATTCGCGCAAGCTCTGCCGCTTCGCCGCGGTGCTCTACCTCAACCCCGACGTGCCGGACGATTGCGGCACCAGTTTCTTCCGCCAGCGGCTGCCGTCGGGGCAGCTTGGCGGCAACATCGTCACGGGGCCGCACGCCAACCTGGTGGAAGCCCTGGGCGCGCGCTTCGTGCCGCCGAATTCCTTCGTGGAGGACGTGCGCCTGCCGCACAAGCTCAACCGGCTGCTGGTCTACCACGGCAACCTCGTGCACAGCGCCACCGCCTACTGGGGCCATGCGCTCGAGGAAAAGCGCATGGCCGCGGTGTTCTTCTGGATGGCGGCCTGAGCGCCGCCGGCCTTCAGACGAGCTTGATCTCGCGCAGCCGTTCCATCAGGTAATCGTTGGCCGTGATCGGCTCCGGATAGCGATCCGGATTGTCGGCCGACACGCACTGGGGCAGCGTCCTGATCAGGTAGTCCGGGTTGGCGTGCAGGAAGTACGGCGTGGAATAGCGCGGCTGGCGCGCGGCCTCGCCCGGCGGGTTCACCACCCGATGGGTGGTGGACGGATACACGTGGTTGGTCAGCCGCTGCAGCATGTCGCCGATGTTGACCACGATGGTGTCG
>CBININ010000249.1:0-3548 GCA_966250755.1 uncultured Gammaproteobacteria bacterium
GCGCCCTGCGGGTCGTAGTCCTGGCGGGCCACGTTGAGGATGTTGGCGCCGATGATGTGCGCCACCTCGGTCAGGATCTGGGTCAGGCGCTCGGCGTTGAACATCTCGTCGATGTACTCGATGTAGCGCTGGCGCTGCTCCTCCGACACGGCGTAGCACATGTCGTAGATGTTGAAGCTCAGGGCCTTGGTGAGGTTGTTGAAACCCTGGAGCCGCAGGCGCGGCAGAGGCTTGACCACGATGGGGAGTCCGGAAGGCGATTCGGGGCCGCATTATCGGCCAAAGCCGCCCCCGGGGGGAAATCGGGACCGGCCGGGCGGTCGCCGGGGGTTCAGGGGTGATTGATGTGCGCCACGTCACAGCCTAAAGTGTGTGAAACCGGCAACAAGAAATGAGCGGACCCATGGCCCCACAGCGCACCTCCCTGAGCGAATTCAGCAACCTGCGTCCGGTCACCAGCCCGCTGGCCCTGGACGATGCGTCCCTGAGCCACTTCCTGGACCAGTGCCACCGGCGCCGCCACCCGGCCCGCAGCGACATCTTCCGGCCGGGCGACACCGCCAACACCCTCTACTACGTGGTCAGCGGCTCCCTGTCGATCATCAGCGTGGAGGGCGACGGCCGTGAGCTGGTGCTGGGCTACGTCAATGCCGGCGAGTTCGTGGGCGAGATGGGCCTGTTCGTCAACGCCAACATCCGCCAGGTCCTGCTGCGCACCCGCACTCCCTGCGAGTTGGCCGAGCTGAGCTACGAGCGCCTGCACCAGCTCTTCGCCACCTCGCTGGCCAACGAGTGCCCGAAGATCCTCTACGCGATCGGCCAGCAGCTTTCCAAGCGCCTGCTGGATACCTCGCGCAAGGCCTCGCGCCTGGCCTTCCTCGACGTTACCGGCCGGATCGTGCGCACGCTCAACGACCTGTGCACCGAGCCGGATGCGCTGAGCCATCCGCAGGGCATGCAGATCCGCGTCTCGCGCCAGGAATTGGCGCGTATCGTCGGCTGCAGCCGTGAAATGGCCGGCCGCGTGCTCAAGCAACTGCAGATCGAGGGCAAGCTGCACGCCCGCGGCAAGACCGTCGTCGTCTTCGGCACGCGCTGACCGTGGGCCGCGCGGGCGGTCCCCCGGGCGGCATCGCGCAGGTCCGGCCCGCCCGGCCCGAGGACGGCGTCGGCCTGTCGGCCCTGCTCACCGTGCTCGGCTACCCCTGCCCCGCCGAAGAGGCCGCGCAGCGCGTGATCGACCTGCGTGAAGACGCCAACCAGACCCTGCTGGTCGCCGAGATGGAAGGCCAGCTCGCCGGCCTGGTCTGCTGCGACCTCAGTTACTACCTGCCCCTGGGCGCCTTCACCTGCCGGATCACCGCGCTGTCGGTGGCCGAGGCTGCCCAGCGCCAGGGCATCGGCCGGCTGTTGCTGCGCGAAGCCGAGAGCCTGGCCCGCCAGTCCGGGGCGGTGCGGATCGAGCTGACCTCGGCCGCGCATCGCGAGGAAGCGCATGCCTTCTATCGCGCCTGCGGGTACGGCGAGGGGGCCGTGCGGTTCGTGAAGCGGCTCGGCGACGCCTAGGCGCCGCGTAGCGGCGCCGGGATCCGCTAGTCGAACAGGCGGCGCAGTTCCTCGCCGGGCTCCGGCGCGCGCATGAAGCTCTCGCCCACCAGGAAGGCGTTCACGCCGGCGGCGCGCATCTTCGCGACGTCCTCGCGGGTGGCGATGCCGCTTTCGGTGACGAGGATGCGGTCGGGCGGCACGGCGCTGCGCAACTCCAGGGTGGTGTCGAGGCTGACCTGGAAGGTGCGCAGGCTGCGGTTGTTGATGCCCAGCAGCGGCGCCGGCACCTGCAGGGCGCGCTCGAGTTCGTCGATGTCGTGCACTTCCACCAGCACGTCCATGCCGAGGTCCATCGCCAGGCCCGAGAACTCGGCGAGCGCGGCATCGCCGAGCGCGGCCACGATCAGCAGGATGCAGTCGGCGCCGAGCAGGCGCGACTCGTAGACCTGCCAGGCGTCCACCAGGAAATCCTTGCGCAGGGCCGGCAGCACGCAGGCCGCGCGCGCCTGCTTCAGGTACTCGTCGTGGCCCTGGAAGAAGTCCACATCGGTCAGCACCGACAGGCAGGCCGCGCCGCCGCGCTCGTAGCTGCGGGCGATCTGTGCGGGGTCGAAGTCCGGGCGGATCAGACCCTTGCTCGGGCTGGCCTTCTTGACCTCGGCGATGACGCCGGCGTGGCCGGCGCCGATCTTCGCCTGCAGGGCGTCGGCGAAGCCGCGCGCCGGCGGCAGGTCGGCGCAACGCGCCGCGAGTTCGCGCAGCGGCAGCGCACCGCTGCGCTCGCGCACCTCCTCGGCCTTGCGGGCGAGGATGGTGGTGAGGATGTCGCTCATGCCCCGCCCTCGTCGCCGCCGCGGCGCGGGCCGCCGTAGGCGCGCTCGACCTTGGCCACCCGCATCTCGAAATGGCCGTACCAGTGCTCGCGGCCCTGCTGGCGCGCGATCGCATGCTCGGCGTTGCGCTTCCAGGCCAGGATGTCGGCCTCGCTGCGCCAGTAGCTGACGGTGATGCCGAAGCCGTCCTCGCCGCGCGTGCTTTCCACGCCGAGGTAACCCGGCTGCGAGGCCGCGAGTTCGACCATGCGGTCGGCCATGGCCGAGTAGCCGGCATCCGGGCCGATGCGTTGCGAGCTGAAGATCACCGCGTAGTACGGCGGTTCGGGGAGATCGGCGAATCCGGGAGCGCTCATCGGTCAGGCCACGGCGGGATCGGGGGACGCACGGGTGGCGGCGACGTAGGCATCGAGCCTGGCGCGCGCCGCGCCGCTGGCGATGGCCTGGCGGGCGCGCTCGACGCCCTCGCCGATCGAGGGGGAGACGCCCGCCACGTACAGCGCCGCGCCGGCGTTGAGCAGCACGATGTCGCGGGCCGGGCCGGCCTGGTCGTCGAGCACGCCGAGGAGCATGGCCCTGGATTCCTCCGGGCTGTCCACGCGAATGCCGCGCAGATCGCTCATCGGCAGGCCGAACTCGCCGGGCAGGATCTCGTATTCCTCGATCGCGCCGTCCCGCAGCTCGCCCACCAGCGTGCCACCGGCCAGGGTGATCTCGTCCAGTCCGTCGCGGCCGTGCACGACCAGCGCGCGCTGCGCGCCGAGGCGCTGCAGCACCCGCGCCTGGATGCCGACCAGGTCGGCGTGGAACACGCCCATCAGGATGTTGGGCGCGCCGGCCGGATTGGTCAGCGGCCCGAGGATGTTGAAGATGGTGCGCACGCCGAGCTCGCGGCGCACCGGCGCCACATGCCGCATGGCCGGGTGGTGGATCGGCGCGAACATGAAGCCGAAACCGGTCTCGGCGATGCAGCGCGCGACCTCGGCGGGCGAAAGCTCGATCCTCGCGCCCAGGGCTTCGAGCACGTCGGCGCTGCCGGACTTGGACGACACGCTGCGGTTGCCGTGCTTGGCGACCTTGGCGCCGGCCGCGGCGCAGACGAACATCGCCGTGGTCGAGATGTTGAAGGTGTGGGCGCCGTCGCCGCCGGTGCCGACGATGTCCACC
>CBININ010000250.1:0-3528 GCA_966250755.1 uncultured Gammaproteobacteria bacterium
TCAGGTTGCGGTAGGCGCCGCGGGTGTTGCGGGTGATCAGGCGCTTCTGCTGTTCGAGCTGGTCGGCGGCCGCATCGCGCTGGTAGAGCGCCTGGCGTACGCGGGACTGGGTGGCGAAGCCACTGAAGATCGGCACCGACAAGGTCAGGCCGTAGCTGGGGCCGGTGCTGGCGCTGCCAAAGGGCAGGCCGGTGGGCGGCGTATCGTACCGGTCGGTGTTGGCACCCCAGCTGGCGTTGTCGCCGTAGCTGGCGGTCGCCGAGAGGGTCGGGAAGTGGCCGGCGCGGGCCGTGCTCACGTCCTTCTCCGCCGCGGCCAGGGCCTCGGCGCGGGCGCGCAGGGTCGGGTTGTTCGACAACGCCAGCGCCACCCAGTCCTCGGCGCTGCGCGTGTCGGCGTTCTCCGGGCGGAAATCGGCCGACAGGCCCTTGAGGTTGGACACGCGCTCGCCGGTGATCTCGGCCAGGGCCTCGTACGCGTCATCGAGCGCGGTCGCCTGCAGGATCGCGTTGGCGCGGGCGATGTCGTAGCGCGCCCGGGCCTCGTGCACGTCGGTGATCGGCGCCAGGCCGACCTCCAGGCGCTTCTCGGCCTGGTCGAGCTGGCGCTTGACCGAACGCTCCTCGGCGCGCGAGGAGGCGAGCGTCTCGATCGCGGTCAGCACGTTGAAGTAGGCATCGGCGACGCGGACGATCAGCGAGTCGGCGGCGGCGTCGAAATCGGCCTCGGCCTGGCGGGTGCGGGCCTTGCTGGCGCCGAGGCGCGAGTAGTTGCCGAAGTCGAACACGCTCTGGCGCACATCCACGCCGGAACCGCGGCGCTCGGACTCCGAGTAGCTGGAGCTGTTGTTGGTGAATTGCTGGCCGCCGAAGATCTGCGTTCCCGAGCTGCTGGAACTGGTCTCGCTCCGGCCGTAGGTGATGCTTCCGCTCACCTGCGGCAGCAGCGCGGCGCGCGACTGCACGGTGCCTTCGGCGGTCGCGTTCTTCTGCGCCTCGGCGGCGGCGAACTGCGGGTCGCTCTGGCGCGCCAGGTCATAGGCCTGCACCAGGTCGGTGGCGGAGGCCTGGGCCGAGAGGCCGGCGAGGACGAGGGCGAAGGCGAGGGGGCGGAGTCGGATGGACATGGGGTTTCCCGGTTCAGAGGGTGAACTGCGGCACCGGGGCGGCGCCGTGCAGGTAGGGGATGTCGGTTTCGAACAGGCTTTCGACCTGCAGGGCCTCGCCGTCGCGCACGATGCGCACGGCTTCCTGCACCGGCGAGTAGCCGCGCACCACGAACAGGCGGCCGCCCGGCTTGAGCCATTCGGCGAACACCGGCGGCAGCGTCGCGACCGCGGCGGTCACCGCGATGGCGTCGAACTGCCGGCCCGGCTGCCAGTGCAGCGCGTCGGCGGTCTCCAGCCGGACGTTGCCGATGCCGGCCTGGGCCAGGCGCTGGCGCGCGGTCTCGACGAAGTCGCCGTGGATGTCGATGCTGGTCACCGCACGGCCCAGGCGGGCCAGGCAGGCGGTGATGAAGCCCGAGCCGGTGCCGATCTCCAGCACCTCGTCGCCGGCGTCGATGGACAGCGCCTGCAGCATGCGACCCTCGACCACCGGCTTCATCATCACCTCGCCGTGGGCGAGGGGCAGTGGCAGGTCGGCGAAGGCGAGTTGGCGGTGCGCGGCGGCGACGAAGTCCTCGCGGTGCACGGCCATCAGGGTGTCGAGCACGCGCGGATCGAGCACGTCCCAAGGACGCACTTGCTGCTCGATCATCGCGAAGCGGGCTTGCTCGAAGTTCATGGACATGGGTCAGGCAATGGGGAGCGTTGTCGGGCAACGGGGCCGGCAATTGTAAGCCCGGGCCCCGTCACGGGGGCGTTTTCCGACGGCCACAGGATCGCGTGGCGGCCGGGACGGTCCGTAGTGCCAGAAGTAACCGGGCCTTGGGTCATGCCGCGGCGGGTGCGAAAGCGGCCAGGAAGATCTGCACGACTTCGCGCACGTGGGCGTCGCGGCGCTCGGCCGAGGGCGGCGGGTCCAGGCCCACCAGCACCCGCATGTGGCCGAGGCCCTTGAGCAGGCAGAAGAAGTGTTCGGAGGCGCGGCCCGGGTCGGCCACCACCAGGTAGCCGCTGTTCGCGGCCTGGTGCAGGAAGCTCTCCATCTCGCGCAGGATGGCGCGTGGCCCCGCGCCGAAGAACACCTCGGTCAGGCGCGGATCCTGCCCGGCCTGGCTGATCATCACCCGGTGCAGGGCGATGGCGCGCTCGTCGAACATCAGGTCCACGAAGGGCCGGGCGATCTGGAACAGGGCCTCGCGCGGCGGCAGGGCCGGGTCGGGCACGAACAGGCGGTGCGGCAGCAGTTGCGCGCAACACTCGGTCACCGCTGCGGCGAACAGGCTCTCCTTGTCCGCGAAATGGTTGTACACCGTCAGCTTGGACACGCCGGCCGACTGGGCGATCGCGTCCATGCTGACGCCGTCGTAGCCGCGGGCGGGGAACAGCGCCATCGCCGCCTCGAGCACGGCGGCGCGCTTCTCCATGTCCTTGGGGCGACCGGGGGCGGCGGGCGGGGACGCGGGATCGGGGCGGGCGGCCATCATCATGCCGCTATTATTGAACCAAGCGGTTCGGTAATGATAGTGTACCCGCCGGTTCACTATTCAGGGCGGCCCCATGCTCCCCCGTTCCCGCTTCGGCGGCCGCGCGCTGGCGGCCCTGTTCCCAGCCCTGCTGCTCGCGGCCTGCGCCGCTGAACCGACGCCCGAGCCGGTGCGGCCTGCCCTGGTGGTCCAGGCCAGCCCCGGCGGCCCGGGCGTGGAGGCCTACGCCGGCGAGGTCCGCGCCCGCGAGGACCCGACCCTGTCCTTCCGCATCCCCGGCAAGCTCTTGCGCCGCCACGTCGACGCCGGCGCGCGGGTGAAGGCCGGCCAGGCCCTGGCCGAGCTCGACCCGGCCGACGTCCGCCTGCAATCCGACGCCGACCGCGCCGCGCTGTCCGCCGCCCAGGCCGACCTGGCGCTGGCCCAGGCGGAGGCCGAGCGCTATCGCGGCCTGGCCGAGCGCCAGCTGGTCAGCCGCTCGCTTTACGACACCCGGATTGCCCAGCTGCGCGCCGCCGAGGCGAGGTTGCGGCAGGCGCGCAGCGCGGTCGCCGCGTCTTCCAATCAGGTCGGCTATGCCGTACTGCGCGCGCCGCGCGACGGTGTCATCGCGCAGCGCCTGGCCGAGGCGGGGCAGGTGGTGGCGGCGGGCCAGGCCGTGTTCGTGCTGGCCGTGGATGGCGAGCGCGAAGTGCTGATCAGCGTGCCCGAGCAGCAGCTGGCGCGCTTCCCGGTGGGCCGCGAGCTGGTGGTGGAACTGTGGTCCGCGCCTGGCCGGCGCCTGCCAGGCACGCTGCGCGAGATCGCGCCCGCGGCCGATCCGCTGACGCGCACGTTCGCGGCGCGCGTGGCCCTGGGCGACGGCGCGGTCGCGCCGGAGCTCGGCCAGAGCGCGCGCGTCTACGCGCCGACCGAAGGCGACGGCGGGCTGCGCGT
>CBININ010000251.1:0-3506 GCA_966250755.1 uncultured Gammaproteobacteria bacterium
AGATCGGCACCTCGACCCTGCAGTCGCGCGCATTCGCCGGGCTGGCCAACGGCAGCTTCGTGTTCTGCCTGCCGGGTTCGACGTCGGCCTGCCGCACGGCCTGGGAGCGCCTGATCCGCGCCCAGCTCGACGCCCGCACCCGGCCCTGCAACCTCGCGACCCTGCGCCCGCGCCTGCGCGAGCGCTGATCACGCGGCTGCGGCGGCCGCCGGGTTCCGCCCCTGCGGCTGGCGCGCACGCCGCGCCAGACGGCGGCTAGCCTTTCGCCAGCTTGCCGCCGGCGGCGGCGATATCCTTGAGCAGGTCTTCCGAGGCGACCGGACCCAGGTGCGTGGCGGCCACCTTGCCGTCCGGCGCGATCAGGAAGGTGGTTGGCAACCCGCGCGGTATGCCGAAATCGGTGGGCGGCCCGAAGGTGTCCACGATGGCGATCGGGTACGGGATCGGGCGCTTGGCAAGGAAGGCCTCCATGTCGGCGCGCTCGATCTCCTCGAAGGCCAGGCCGATCACGTCGATGTCCTCGTGCGCGGCGTCCATCGCCGCCAGGTCCGGGATTTCCTTGAGGCAGGGGTTGCACCAGGTCGCCCAGAAGTTCACGACGACCCAGCGCCCGCGGTGCTGCGACAGGTCGAAGCTGCCGCCGTCGAAAGTCTTGATGACCAGCGCCGGGTACTCGGGAATGGGGCGCTCGGCCGTGGACTCCGCCGCCGCGGGCGCCGCGGCGGCCGTGGACGCGACGGCGGGCGTGGCGGCGTCCTCGGGGGCGGCGTCGGGCTCGGCGGCCGGTCCGCAGGCCGCCAGCAGGAGCAGCGGCAGGCAGGCGATCAATCGAAGGGTCATGGCTTGGGTTCCCGGGGAGCAATGTCTTTGAGGTAGCCGCCGATGCTGCGGGCCAGCGGCTCGCGCAAGGGCACGGTGAGCGCATCGAGTGTGTCGCTGGCGGCGCGACCCACCGGATCATGGCGGCCGGGCAGGCACACCTCCCCCGTCGGCACGCGCAGGCCCATGCCCTCGTACACCTCGCCCAGGCTCACGCGGTCGAGGTCGCGCGACAGCAGCCAGGCGCCGGACTCCGAGCGCTGCACGATGTTGAGTTCGCACAGGGCCGACAGGATGCGCTGCAGCAGTTCGTCGGTGAGTGAAGGCTCGCGTTGGGTCACCTGCGCCAGGTGCAGGCCGAGCCCGTCGCGGCGGGCCTCGTCGAAGCGGCCGAGCAGGCGCAGCACCGCATAGATTTCGGCGCCGGGCGGCAGCCGCAACGCGCGCGGTTGGTAGCGGAAGGAGGCAAGCGAGGCCGCCAGCGAAGCGCCGAGCAGGACCACCAGCCAGCACAAGTAGACCCACAACAGGAAGATCGGGATGGTCGCGAGCGTGCCGTAGAGCTGGCCAAACGAGGCGTTACGCAGGTAGATCGCCAGCGCCCACTTGAGCCATTCGAACAGCAGCGTTGCCAGCAGCCCGCCCGCCGCGGCATGGCGCAGGCGCACGCTGCGGTGCGGGATCAGCCAGTAGGCGCTGGTGAAGGCCAGGAATTCGAGCAGGTGCGGCAGGTAGCGCAGCAGCTGTTCGTCCAGGCCGCGAGCCTCCACGCCGGCCAGCGCCGGGATCGAGAACAGTGCCGATGTTGCCGCCACCGCGGCGACGGCCAGCAGCGATCCGAAGGTCAGCAGCGACCAGTAGATCAGGAATCGCGCCAATTTTGGCCGCGACGACGGCACCCGCCAGATCCGGTTGAAGGCGCCCTCGATGCTCCACATCGTGACCAGGACGGACGCCACCAGCGCCACCACGCCGCTGCCGGTGAGGCTGCGCGCGCTCTGCGAGAACTGGACCAGGTAGCCACGCACCTCGCCCGCGCTGGCCGGCACGAAGTTGGCGAACAGGTAGGAGGTGACGGCATCGGTCCAGTCGCGGAACTCCGGGAACGCTGACAGCACCACGAAGACCACGGCCGAGAACGGCACCAGCGCGAACATGGTGGTGTAGGCGAGCGAGCCCGCCACCTCGAAGCAGCGGTCGTCGAGGAAGCGGCGCAGCAGGAAGCGCGAGAAGTCGGTGACGCGTTCGCGGTCGATGCGCGCGATCCAGCGCCGAATCCGCTGTTCCAGGGTGGTGCCCGTGTCCATTGCCCGAAGGGTAACCCAGCGCGACGGGATGCCGCATGCACCGACTTCGGCTACGCTGGCCCGCCCGGCCCGGCAAGGCAGCCAGCGCATGACCGACATCCTCGTCCTGTACTACAGCCGCAACGGCGCGGTCGCGCGCCTGGCACGGCAGGTCGCGCGGGGCGTGGAGGAGGCCGGCGCGGTCGCGCGGCTGCGGACCGTGCCGCCGGTGGCGGCCGTGACGCAGGCCGCGGCGCCGCCCGTCCCCGAGGATGGCGCGCCCTACGTCTCGCGGGCAGACCTCGCCGAATGCGCCGGTCTCCTGCTCGGCAGCCCCACCCGCTTCGGAAACATGGCGGCGCCGCTCAAGCATTTCATCGACGGCCTCGGCGCCGAATGGGCGAGCGGCACGCTGGTGGGCAAGCCGGCCGGCGTCTTCACCGCCACTTCCACCATGCACGGCGGCCAGGAATCGACGCTGCTGTCCATGATGCTGCCCCTGCTCCACCACGGCGCCATGGTGCTCGGGATTCCCTTCACCGAACCCGTCCTCAACACCACGGTCAGCGGCGGCACGCCCTACGGAGCCAGCCACGTGAGTGGGGTCGACGGCCAGCGGGTGATGAGCGAGGACGAGAAGGCTCTGGCGCGCGCGCTGGGACGTCGCGTCGCCGACCTCGCGCTGCGGCTGCAGGTGCCTGGCCCGTGATGACGCCGGCCACCTGGACCAATCGTGGCGCGGTGCTGGCATTGCTGGCGCTGCACGTCGCCTGGAACGGCGCCGGCCTGTGGGGCCCATCGAGCCGATTGGCGCTGGTGGGACTCGCGCTGCCCCTGGCGGTCGTGGCGGCGATGCAGTTCGGCTCGCGGCCAAGCGCCCGCTTCTGGTCGGGCGTGGTCGCCCTGCTGACCTTCTGCCACGGCGTGTCCGAGGCCTGGGCGGATCCGGCGGCCCGCACGCCTGCACTCGTCGAGACCGCGCTGTCGCTGGTGGTCGTCGCCAGTGCCAGCTGGGACGGCATCGTCGCGCGCTTCGGCCGCCGGCGGGGGCCGCCTCCCGCCGTATAATCGCGGCGAACGGAGGAGTCGCCATGGAAGAGCTGCTGATCGTCACCACCGGCGGCACGATCGACAAGGTGTATTTCGACGACAAGTCGGACTTCCAGGTCGGCGAGCCGCAGATCGGCCGCATCCTCCAGGAGCTGGGCGTCGCCTTCCGCTTCTCGGTGATCGCGCTGTTGCGCAAGGACAGCCTGCACATCAACGCCGAGGACCGGGAGCTGCTGCGGGCGGCCATCGCCGCCCAGCCGGCGCGGCACGTGCTGGTGACCCATGGCACCGACACCATGGTCGAGACCGCGCGGGTGCTCTCCGCGATCCCCGACAAGACCATCGTGCTCA
>CBININ010000252.1:0-3490 GCA_966250755.1 uncultured Gammaproteobacteria bacterium
GTACGCGCTTCGAGGTTCTCGTAGAAACCGTCGGCCTGGATGAGGTCGAGCGTCGCGAGGCCGGCCGCCATCGCCACCGGATTGCCGCTGAGCGTGCCGGCCTGGTAGATCGGGCCGCTCGGCGCGATCTGCCGCATCAGGTCGGCGCGGCCGCCGTACGCGCCCACCGGCATGCCGCCGCCGATGATCTTGCCGAAGGTGCTCAGGTCCGGCGTGACGCCGTAGCGCGCCTGCGCGCCGCCGAGCGCGACGCGGAAACCGGTCATCACCTCGTCGAAGATCAGGATCGCGCCGTGGGTCGTGCACAGCGCGCGCAGGTGCTGCAGGTAGCCTTCGCGCGGCAGGATGCAGTTGGCGTTGCCGACGATGGGCTCGACGATCAGCGCCGCGACTTCGTGGCCGACGGCATCAAAAAGCGCGGTCGCGGCCTCGAAGTCGTTGTAGGGCAGGGTGGAAGTCAGGTCCGCCAGCGCCTTCGGTACGCCCGGCGAATCCGGCACGCCGAGGGTCAGCATGCCGGAGCCCGCCTTCACCAGGAAGGAATCGCCATGGCCGTGGTAGCAGCCCTCGAACTTGACGATGCGGCCGCGACCGGTGGCGCCGCGCGCCAGCCGGATCGCCGACAGCGTCGCCTCGGTGCCGGAGTTGACCATCCGCACCATCTCGCAACTGGGCACCAGCCGCGTGATGGTTTCCGCCATCGTCACTTCCAGCGCGTTCGGCACGCCGAAGCTCAGGCCGTCGCGCATCGTGCGTGCGACCGCTTCCAGCACGGCGGGATGCGCATGCCCTGCGATCATCGGCCCCCAGCTGCCGATGTAGTCCACGTAGCGGTTGCCATCCACGTCGATCAGGTAGGCGCCCTCGGCGCGCTGGGCGAAGAAGGGCTCGCCGCCGACGGACTTGAAGGCGCGCACCGGCGAATTGACGCCGCCGGGCATCAGCGCCTGGGCGCGGGTGAAAAGCTGGTGGCTGGTGGCGTGGTTCATGACGGGTCCGGGGATTCGAAGCAGGAAAGGAAGGCGCGCACTTCGGCGGCCGGGTCGGCGGCGTCGAAGACCGCGCCGAGCACCGCCAGCAGGTCGGCGCCGGCGGCGATGGCAAGGCCGGCATTGTCCGGCCGCAGTCCGCCGATCGCCACCGTGGGCAGGCCGAGTCCGCGCGCTGCGCCGAGCACCGACAGCGGCGCCGGGGGCGCGCCGGGCTTGGTGTTGGAGGGAAACATCGCGCCGAAGGCGACGTAGCTCGCGCCCGCGGACTGCGCGGCGGCCGCCAGGTGCGGGCGGTCATAGCAGGAGGCGCCGAGCAGCGCGGCGGGGCCGAACGCGGCGCGGGCCGTGGCGAGTGCGTCGTCGTGCTGGCCGAGGTGCGCCCCGGCGGCGCCGAGTTCGGCGGCCAGGCGCCAGTCGTCGTTCACCAGCAAGGGGACGCCGCGCTCGGCGGCCAGCGGCAGCAAGGCGCGGACCTGTTCGCGACGCAAGGCGGCATCGGCGCCCTTGTTGCGGTACTGGAGCAACGCCACGCCCGGCAGCAAGGCCGCGCCCACGCGCTCGAGCAGCCGGCCGGTATCCGGCTCGTCGGGCGTCAGCAGGTAGAGGCCGCGAAGCGGCCGGGGCGCGCTCATGTCATCGTCGCGTGGGGGATGCGACAATGATACGTCCCCCGATGCCCTGGAATGCGCGAGAACGATGAGCGAGACGGCGCCCTACCGCAGCTGGATGTGCGTGGTCTGCGGCTTCATCTACGACGAGGCCCAGGGCCTGCCCGAGGAAGGCATCGCACCCGGCACGCGCTTCGAGGACCTGCCCGACGACTGGTGCTGCCCCGACTGCGGCGTGACCAAGGACGATTTCGAGCTGATGCCCGGCTGAGGGCTCAGTTCAGGCGGCCGCGATGGCCGCTCACGTCCACCAGCGCGGCGCGCACTGCTTCTTCGTCATCGGCGCCCGGCTGCATCTGCAGGTAGCGCGCCAGGTCCTCGCGCGCCCCGTGGGCATGGCCCAGTTCGCGGTAGGCCAGACCGCGGTCGCGCCAGGCTTCCGCCGCCTCGGGCGCCAGCTTCAGCAGCCGGTCGGAGGTGCGCGCGACGCGTTCCCAGTCGGCCTGCTGCAGGTACAGGCCGTTGAGGTTGCGCAACATGCGCGCCAGGATCGTGCGGTGGCTGGCCGGCGCCAGGATCTCGATCAGCTGGCCATCGTCGGGCGCGCGGCCGCCGAGGTGCGGCGAGGCGCGCTCGCGCAGTTCGTCGGCGCTCACCGGCCGGCCCTTGTTGAAGGGGTCCATCACCAGGATGCCGTCGTCCACCGGCAGCCGCACCAGGAAGTGCCCGGGGAAGGAGATGCCGTCCAGCGGCAGGCCCAGCCGCCGCATCAACTCGATCTGCACCACCGCCAGCGAGATCGGGATCCCGAGCTTGCGGTCGAAGACTTCGTTGAGGTAGCTGTTGCGCGGGTCGTCGTACTGCTGGTCGTTGCCGGCGAAGCCGAGCTCGTCGAACAGGTAGCGGTTGATGGTGGTCAGCGTGCCCGGCAGGTCGCTGTCCTGGCCCAGGCGCGGGGCGAGGTCGTCGGCCCAGGCCTGCAGGGTGGCGGCGTAGCCGGCGGCGTCGAGCGCGGGATACTCGTCGCGCGCGATCAGCAGGGCCGTGTCGAGCAGCGGTAGGTCGTCGTCGGCGCGCTTGGCCAGGGAGTTCCAGTCGGGCAGGTCGAGGCGGCCGGGCATGGGTCCAATGTGGACGGCCCGGCGGGGCAAATCAAGTGGCGGCGGTCACGGCCTGGGCGTGACGCCGGGCCCGAAGGCGAGCTCGTCGCCGGCCTTGACGCCGAGCGCGTCGGCCAGCCCGGCATTGAGCTCGAGCACGTAGAGGGCCGGGCCGGCGCTCGGGAAGGGCGGGCACTGGTCGCCGAGGGTGCAGGGCGGCACCCGCTTGCTCACCGACACCAGCTTGCGCTTGCCGTCGAAGTAGAAGATGTCGAGCGGGATGCGCGTGTTCTTCATCCAGTAGGCCTGCGGCTCCTCGCTGTCGTGGATGAAGATCATCCCGTGGTCGGCCGCCATCTCGTCGCGGAACATCAGTCCGCGCGCGCGCTCGGCGTCGTCGTCGGCGATCTCGACGCTGAAGCGCCGGCCCTTGAGCTCCACCCAGCGGCCGTCGGCGGGGTCGGTGGCGCAGGCGGCGGTGAAGGAGAAGGCCAGGCAGAGCGCGATCAGGCGGGCGAACAGCATCGTTTTCGGGTCCCTGCGGTTGGTGTGGCGCACGTTCCGGCAGCGCCGGCGGCGTGTCAAGGAAACTTTTTTGCAAGCGGCGCTTTCGTTTCGCCGGCGCGATCGTTATAGTGCGCGGCCCTCTCGCAGGCAGGCGCGAAACGCGCCGGCGTACTGAACGGGAATGGGTGCAGGGTTTCGGAAACAGGTGTTGACGTTCCCGGAAAGGTGCCTATAATGTGCGGCTCGGTCGGGCGAAATGCTCGGCCTCATCGGAAAGCGAAAC
>CBININ010000253.1:0-3441 GCA_966250755.1 uncultured Gammaproteobacteria bacterium
GGCGCCGCCGCCATCATCCACAAGCCCTTCGACGCGTTCGCGCTGGCCGACCGCATCCAGCGGATCGTGCCGCGGTGACGCCGGCCACGCCGCCCCGGCCGGAGCTCGGCCCGCTCCGGGAGCGCTTCATCGCGCGCGCGCGGACCGACGCGCGCCGCATCCTGGAGCTGTGCGAGTCGCAGGGCGAGGGCCCGGCGCTGGAGGAAGTCGGCTCGCTGCTGCATCGCCTGGCCGGCACCGCCGGCACGCTCGGCTTCCATGCCCTGGGCCTGCAGGCGCGGCGCCTGGGCGGACTGGCCGGTTCGGTGGCGGTCGGGCCGGGTGGGCGCGTGCCCGGCCCGCAACGCATGGCCCTGCTGGCAGCGGCGCGGCAATTCGCCGAATCGCTCGACGTGACACCCGATGCGCAACTCGACGCGCGCCTCGACACACCCGCGCTCGAGCCCGATAGCCCGCTGGTCTGCGTCGTGTCCGAGGACGCGGCGTTCTCGGCCCAGCTGGTGCAAGGCTTGCAGGGTTTCGGCTACCGCACGCGCGTCTTCAGCAGCGGCGCCGACCTGGAGCGCGTCGTCGACCAGTTGCAGCCCTCGGCGCTGGTGGTGCGCGTGGCCCACGGGCGGGAGGAGATCGAGGCCGTGCGCGGCATGCGCCAGGCACAGGGCGATGCCGCGCCCACCCTGCTGGTCGCGAACGAGGCGGACTTCTCCGACTATCTTGCGGCGGTGCGCGCCGGCGCCGAGGGCTTCTTCCTGGAGCCGCTCGACCTGCCGGCGATGGAGTCGCGCATGCACTACCTGATCGAGCGCCGTCGCCGCGAGGGCCTGCGGGTGATGCTGGTGGACGACGACGAGGACCTGCTGGCCGGCTGCAGCCGCATCCTGGAAGCCGCGAGCATGGTGGTGGCCACCGCCAACCAGCCGAGCGAGGCGCTGGCGCTGCTGCCGCGCTTCCGGCCCGAGCTGGTGGTGATGGACATCCGCATGCCGCAGTGCACCGGCCCGGAGCTGGCGCAGATCATCCGCATGAACGAGGAATGGCTGCACGTCCCGATCGTGTACATGTCCACCCAGAGCGAAGGCGCCGACCAGTTGCTGGCCACGCGCGCCGCCGGCGAGGCCTTCATCGCCAAGCCCATCGACGCCAAGGAACTGATCGCCACGGTGGTGGCCAACGGGCGGCGCGCGCGGCAGATGGTGGACACCGCCTCCAAGGACACCCTGACCGGCGTGCTCAAGCACAGCTTCATCAAGGAGCAGCTGGCCGCCGAGCTCGAGCGCGCGCAGCGCGCACAGGCCACGACCTGCGCGGTGATGATCGACCTGGACCACTTCAAGCAGGTCAACGACACCCACGGCCACCTGGTGGGCGACGTGGTGATCCGCGCCCTGGCCAACTTGCTGCGGCAGCGCCTGCGTGCGATCGACGGCGTCGGCCGGCTCGGCGGCGAGGAGTTCCTGGTGGTGCTGTCGAACTGCGAGGCGGCCGAGGCGCTGGCCATTGTCGAATCGATCCGGCAGCGATTCGGGCAGATCGCCTTCGCCGGGCGCGACGGGCCCTTCCATTGCCACTTCAGTGCCGGCATCGCCGAGGGGCGCGGCGGCGACGCGGTGGTCGACCTGCTGGCGGCCGCGGATCGCGCGCTGTACCGCGCCAAGGAACAGGGCCGCAACCGCGTGGTCGTCGCCGGCTGAGCGCGGGCTTGCGCAGCGCGGGGCGCGGGTGCATAAGGGCCGCTGGCCCCGCACGGAATGCCCGCCATGCCCGCACGCCGCAAGCATCCCGCCGCCGCCGCGACCCTGCTCGCGCTCGCCCTCGGCGCCGCGATCGTCGCCCCACCGCCCGCCGCCGCGCACGGCAACGAGCGCCATGACCGCGCCGAGCCCGGCGAGCGCATCGCCCAACTCGGCCGCCTCGACTTCCCGACCTCGACCAGGAACGCCGCGGCCCAGACTGCCTTCGTGCGCGGCATGCTGCTGCTGCACCTGTTCGAGTACCCGAGCGCGAAGGAGGCTTTCCAGGAAGCACAGCGGCTCGACCCCGGCTTCGCGATGGCGTACTGGGGCGAGGCGATGACCTACACCCATCCGGTCTGGAACCAGCAGGACGTGGCCGCCGCGCGCGCGGCACTGGCGCGCTTGGGGCCGGACGCCGAGGCACGGGCCGCCAAGGCGCCGACCGAACGCGAGAAGGCCTGGCTCGCCACCGTCGAACTGCTGTACGGCGACGGCGACAAGCGCAGCCGCGACGCGCGCTTCGCCGAAGCCATGGGCCAGCTGTCGCGGCGCTTCCCGGACGACGACGAGGCGAAGCTGTTCCACGCGCTCGGGCTGCTCGGCATCGCCCAGGGCGAGCGCGACCTGCCGAATTTCCTGGAAGCCGCGCGCATCGCGCAATCGGTGTTCCTGCGCAACCCCGACCACCCGGGCGCGGCGCATTACTGGATCCACGGCATGGACGATCCGGAGCATGCCGCGGGCGCGCTGGAAGCGGCGCGCAGCCTGTCGGGCATCGCGCCGGCCGCGCCGCACGCGCAGCACATGACCTCGCACATCTTCATGGCCCTGGGCATGTGGGACGACGTGGTGCGCGCCAACGAACGCGCCGAGGCGGTGAGTGCGGCGCTGCAGGCCGATCGCGGCCAGCCGGCATATCGCTGCGGGCATTACAGCGAGTGGCTGCAGTACGGCTACTTCCAGCAGGACAAGCCGGATCGCGCCTTGCAGGTGCTCGCCGATTGCGAGCGCCAGGGCCCGGAGATCGTGGCGTGGATGCGCGCGCATCCCGGCGCGCGGGTCGGCGCGGCGACCTCGGTCGACGCCCTGCAGGGTCGCATCGCCGGCTCGCTGGCGAGCATGCGCGCGGTGGCGGCGGTGGAATCCGCCGGCTATGCGCGCGACTACGCGCGGCGCGCGCCCGCGCCGACCGGCGACGACCTCGCCGACGGCTGGGCCTGGTTCGCGCGCGGGCTGGCGCAGGCCACCCAGGGCGACGCCGACGGGGCGCAGGCCTCGCTGGCGGCCCTGCGCGCAGCCCGCGCGGCCGCGGCCCAGGCGACCAAGGGGCCCGAGTCCTACGCATCCACCGGCCGCTACCTCGACATCATGGAAGGCCTGCTCGACGGCGCCATCGCGAACGCCCGCGGCGATGTCGACGCTGCGCTGGCCAAGGTCCATGCCGCGGCACGCATCTACGACGCGATGCCCTTCGACTTCGGCCCGCCCGCGACCATCAAGCCGCCGCACGAACTGGCGGGCGACATCCTTTCCGCCGCCGGCCGGCACGCCGAAGCAGCGCACGAGTACGCGACGGCGCTGAAGTGGGCGCCGCGCCGCGCGCTGTCGGTGGGCGGGCTGGCGGATGCGGAAGCGGCAGCGACGCAAGCCGCGTCGAAACCCTAGGCAAAAAAAACGCCGCCTGGGGCGAGCAGGCGGCGTGGTCGTC
>CBININ010000254.1:0-3388 GCA_966250755.1 uncultured Gammaproteobacteria bacterium
TCCATCTCCAGCTGCTGCAGGTAGGCCGGCAGCCGCGCCAGGCCCTGGTGGTAGGGCGCGACCGAGCGGCTGGTGAAACCGTGGAAGTTGCGATACCAGACGTCGAGCAGGCCAAGTTGCACCGGCAGGTTCTGCGCCATCGGCGCGCAGGCGAAATGCTCGTCCATCGCCCGCGCGCCGGCCAGCAGCGAGCGGAAGCCTTCGGCGCCGACGGCGATGGCCAGCGGCAAGCCGATGGCGCTCCACAGCGAGTAGCGGCCGCCGACCCAATCCCAGAAGCCGAAGGTGTCGGTGATGCCGAACTTGGCGGCTGCCTCCAGGTTGGTCGTCACGCCGACGAAGTGGCGCGCCGTGTCACGCCCGCCATGCGAGACGAACCACTCGCGGGCCACGGCCGCGTTGGCCATCGTCTCCTGGGTGGTGAAGGTCTTGGAGGCGATGATGAACAGCGTGCGCTCGGGTTTCAGGCCGTGCAGCACCGGCGTGATGTCGTGGCCGTCGACGTTGGACACGAAGTGCATCCGCAGGCCGGGATGGCAGAACGACTGCAGGGCGAGCGCGGCCATGCGCGGGCCGAGGTCGGAGCCGCCGATGCCGATGTTGACGATGTCGGTGTAGCCCTGGCCGGCCTCGGCGCGGATGCGCTCGGCGAAGGCGAGCATCCTGTCCAGCACCTCGTGCACCTCGGTGCCGAAGGGACCGGCTTCGCGCGGGGCGCGCAGCGCCGTGTGGAGCACCGCGCGGCCTTCCGTCGTGTTGATCGGCTCGCCCGCCAGCATGGCGTCGCGCCGTGCCTCCAGCTGGCAGGCCTCGGCCAGCTCGACCAGCAGGCGGCGGGTGACCTCGTCCCACCGGTTCTTCGACAGGTCGGCGAAGACCTCGGGCGCCTGCAGCGAGAAGCGCGAGAAGCGCGCCGGGTCGTCGGCGAAGGCCTGCCGCAGGTCGAGCTCGCGCCCATGGGCCTCGTAATGACCGCGCAGCGCGGTCCAGGGGACTGTCTCGTCGCAGCGCGGTGCGGTCATCATCGTGAAGCCTCCTGGATGAGCTGGTCGAGCTTGACCGCGTCGGCCGCGAACAGGCGGATACCCTCGGCCAGCTTCTCGGTCGCCATCGCGTCCTCGTTGAGCGCGTAGCGGAAGCCCGCCTCGTTGTAGACCACGGCGTGCAGGTCCATCAGCTGCGCCTCGCGCGCGTCGAGCGCCGGCGTGACGGGACCCTCGGCCGCCTGAAGCCTGGCCAGCAGGTCCGGACTGATGGTGAGCAGGTCGCAACCGGCGAGGGCCAGGATCTGGCCGGTGTTGCGGAAGCTCGCGCCCATCACCTCGGTCTGGATGCCGAACTTCTTGTAGTGGTTGAAGATCTGCGTCACCGACTTCACGCCCGGATCGTTGGCGCCAGCCATGGCGGCCTCGTCCCAGGCGGCGCCCGCCTGCTTCTTGTACCAGTCGTAGATGCGGCCGACGAAGGGGCTGATCAGGGTCACGCCGGCCTCCCCGCAGACGACGGCCTGGCAGAAGCTGAACAGCAGCGTCAGGTTGCAGTGGATGCCCTCGTGCTCGAGCGCGCGGGCAGCCTGGATGCCCTCCCAGGTGGCGGCGACCTTGATCAGCACCCGCTCGCGCGGCACCCCCGCGGCCTCGTACAGCCCGATCAGGTGGCGGGCGCGGGCGATGCTCGCCGCGGTGTCGAATGACAGCCGCGCGTCGACCTCGGTCGACACACGGCCCGGCACCACGTTCAGGATCTCGCGGCCGAAGCGCACGAGCACCTCGTCGACGAGGTCGGGCAGCGGAGCGCCGCGGTGCGTCTGCACCGCCTCCTCCAGCAGGTGCGCGTAGTCGGGCTGCTGGACCGCCTTGAGGATGAGCGAGGGGTTGGTGGTCGCGTCGCGCGGGGCGTACTGCGCGAGCTGCCTGAAGTTGCCGGTGTCGGCCACCACCGTCGTATAGGCCTTGAGTTGTTCGAGCTGGTTCATGGTTTCTCGTCGAGGCGCCGAGGGACTGCGGCGGCACAGGCGTGATTAGAAACCCTGCCCGCGCCACGGCGGTTTCGGCCCGGTTACGCCTTGCGCGGCACTCGGCGCCGATTGACCGGTCGAAGAAACTCATGCATCATATTTGGTGTAACTTTGTTTCACCTTCTCGACCATGTCCTTCGATCTGGTTTTCTTCGGCGGGACCGGCGACCTCACCTGGCGCAAGCTCATGCCGGCCCTGTTCCAGGCTTTCCGCCACGGCAAGCTGCCCCCCGGCGGGCGCATCCTGGCGGTCGCCCGCGACGAGCGCAGCGACGACGACTACCGCGCGTTCATCCGCGACCGCTTCGCCGAGGTGGAGCAATCCAAGCGCCCGAGCGACGAGGAATTCGCGCGCTTCGCGGCCCTGCTGCACTACCGCCGCATGGACCTCTCCCAGCCCGCCGACTATGCCGGCCTGAAGACCTGGCTGGACGAGCGCGGCGCCGACACCGCGGTGCTCTACCTGGCCACCAGCCCCCACCTGTTCCCGGTGATCTGCGAGCAGCTGGGCGCGGCGGGATTGAACGGCCCCCGCGTGCGCGTGGTGCTCGAGAAGCCGCTGGGCCACGATCTGGCCAGCGCGCAGGAGATCAACCGCGTCGTGCGCTCGGTGTTCAGCGAACGCCAGGCCTTCCGCATCGACCATTACCTCGGCAAGCCGGCGGTCCAGAACCTGATGGCGCTGCGCTTCGCCAACGCGCTGTTCGAGCCGCTGTGGCGCCGCGAAAGCATCTCGAACATCCAGATCACCCTGGCCGAGTCGATCGGCGTGGGCACCCGGGGCGACTTCTACGACCGCACCGGCGCCCTGCGCGACATGATCCAGAACCATGCGCTGCAACTGCTGACGATGATCGCGATGGAGCCGCCGTCGACCAACGATGCCGATGCGATCCGCGACGAGAAGCTCAAGGTCCTCAGGTCACTCAAGCCCTTCACTCCAGCGAGCGTGGCTCGCGACGTGCTGCGCGGCCAGTACAAGGCGGGCACGGTGGAGGGCAAGGCCGTGCCCGGATATCTCGAGGAGGTGAAGGTGCCGCGCGGCAGCGCGACGGAGACCTTCGTGGCGCTGCGGACCGAGGTGCAGAACTGGCGCTGGGCCGGCGTGCCCTTCTTCCTGCGCACCGGCAAGCGCCTGGCGGCGCGTGATGCGCAGATCGTTGTGAACTTCCGCGAGGTGCCGCATCCCATCTTCCCAGGCACCACGCGGGCCAACAAGCTGGTCATCAAGCTGCAGCCGGAGGACGGCCTGGAGCTGCACCTGCTCGCCGCCAAGGGCTCGGGCCAGGGCGACGCACTCAGCCCGGTCTTCCTCGACCTCGACTTCGACAATGCCTTCCCCAGCGAGCGAGTGGGCGCCTACGAGCGCCT
>CBININ010000255.1:0-3386 GCA_966250755.1 uncultured Gammaproteobacteria bacterium
GTGTTCCTGGACATCCAGATGCCCGACCTCGACGGCTTCGACGTGCTCGACTCGCTGCCGCGCGAGCGGCGGCCGGCGGTGGTGTTTGTCACCGCCTATTCAGAGCACGCAGTGCGCGCCTTCGAGGCGCGGGCGCTCGATTACCTGCTCAAGCCGGTCTCCGGCGAGCGGCTGAGGCAGGCGCTGGAACGCCTGCGCTTCGCCGCCATGCCGCCGGCGCCCGCGGCGACCGCGTATCCGCCGCGGCTGGCGGTGACGGTCGGCGCGCGCATCCACCTGGTGGACGTGGCGTCCATCGAACGCGTGGACGCCCACGCCAACTACGTGGAGCTGCACCTGGGCGGGCGCTCGCTGGTGCTGCGCGAGACCTTGTCCAACCTGGAGGCGCGGCTGGACCCGCGCCGCTTCCTGCGCGTGCACCGCTCGCACCTGGTGCAGCTGGAGGCGATCGTGGAGGCGCATCCGCAGGAATCCGGGCGCTTCGCGCTGCGCCTGCGCTCCGGTGCACGGGTGACGAGCGGCCGCAGCCACGGCGCGAAACTGCGCATCGCGCTCGGCCTGGACTGAGTTTCGTCCCGCGCCGCGCATGGGCCGCACGCGCGATCGGTGCGTTGGTCCCGCGGCGCTGGTGGGCAGGGCGCGGGGCGGCGAGGGTGGCGGCACCCCCACCGGAGTCGCCCATGAAACCGATCCTCTCCTTGCTTGCCCTGTCACTGGCCGCGCCGGTCGCGCCGGCCCACGCCGCGTCCAACGACCCGCTCGCCTGCACGCCGGCGGTCGAATTCGCGCCGGGCGTGGTGTCCACCGCCGAGCTGTTCGAATCGCGGCTCACCTTCACGCCTTCTCGCAACACGATCTTCTGGAGCGTCACCGCGCAGCCCAATCCGCCCGGCGGCTCCGAGGTGTCGGTGATCCTCACCTCCGACCGCCACGCCGGCGGCTGGAGCGCGCCCGGCATCGCGACCTTCTCCGGCGTCGATAGCGACAGCGATCCCGCCGTCAGCCCCTACGGCGACCGCCTGTTCTTCACTTCCAACCGCCCGGGCGGCATGGCGCCCGGCTCGCCGCTCAACGATGTCTGGGTCAGCGAGCGCACGGCCTCGGGCTGGTCGGTGCCGGTGAACCTCGGTCCCAAGGTCAACAGCACCGCCAACGAGCTGTATCCGAGCAGCGACATCCACGGCAACCTCTACTTCGCCAGCGACCGCGACCGCGGCCAGTGGGACCTGTACCGCGCGCGCCGCCTGCCCGACGGCAGCTATGCCCAGGCCGAGAAGCTGCCGGGCAAGGTCAACCATCCCTCGCGATGGGAGTTCAACCCGGAGATCTCGCCGGACGGCCGCACCTTGCTGTTCGCCACCTACGGCCGGCCCGACAGCTACGGGGACGTGGACATCTACGTGTCGCGGCTGGAGGACGGCAAGTTCGGCACGCCGAAGAACCTCGGCCCCTGCG
The DNA here is from genome assembly GCA_966250755.1 of uncultured Gammaproteobacteria bacterium. Lineage (GTDB taxonomy): Bacteria > Pseudomonadota > Gammaproteobacteria > Xanthomonadales > Xanthomonadaceae > Arenimonas. Next base: position 1,456 of record CBININ010000255.1, read on the forward strand.
TCAACACCGCCGCGCCGGAGTTCCACCCCACCGTGCTGTGGGACCGCGACGAGCTCTACTTCGTCCGCGTCAACGCCACCACCGACTTCTACACGGCGCCGCTGCAACTGCCGAAGGCGAATTGACGATCCCCGTGGGCAGCTGCCTCCCCCTCGGCGCGAGCCGAGGGGACTTTTTTGTCAGCCCGCCACCCCCGCTGGCGTCGGCCACAGCCACATGAAGACCAGCGCGGTCACCGTGCCGTAGATCAGCGCGTCCAGCAGGTCCTTGGCGACCGTGCTCCAGCGCTTGCCCATCCAGATCGCCAGCTGCGGGCTGCCCGCGCCGTAGGCCAGGAAGGTCAGGATGCCCGCGAAATGCCCCGCGTGGCGGCCGTCGACACCCGGGCCGAACAGGTGCACGGCCAACCAGGCCGCGACCGCGGCCAGAACCAGGTTGAGCACGAACCACTGCGCCAGCTGCGGACCCATCTTCGGTGCGCCCGGCTTGAGCGTGGTGATGATCGCGATCGGGCCTGCGGCGTACTTGGCCTGCATCTCGGGCGACTGCGCCTGCTTCATGCCCTCGCACCAGGGCGTGATGAACTGGCCGGCGCCCTGGCCGGCCTCGCGCAGCGCGGCGCGCACGGCGTCCTCGTTCGGAAGGCGGCTGAAGTCCGACTGGTGCCAGCGGAACACCATGTGCACCAGGCTGCTGGCGACGAACACGGCGACGGCGGCGACGAGAATCGGCAACCACAGGGAAGCAGGCATGGGCGGGCTCCGCGAGAAGGTGGGGCGATGCTACGCCCGGCTCCGCGCGCCTGCCACCGCGGGCCCCCCTCTTTCGGCACAGCCCCGTCGCCGCCCCGCTCCGGTAAGCTGGGGGGCCGACGATCCAAGGAGCGCCACCATGCGCCTGCTGCCGAGCCTGTTCCTTAGCCTTGCCTGCGCACTGGCCGGATGCGCCAGCACCAATAACCTCGTCGGCAGTCCCGGCCGGGATACCCTGGAGTCCGCGCTTGCCAATCCCGCGCGCAGCGCAGCCGATCGCGAACGCGACCTGCGCGACCATCCCGCCGAGGTGCTCGGCCTGGCCGACTTCCGCCCGGGCATGAAGATCGCCGACATCTTCGGTGGCGGCGGCTACTACAGCGAGATCCTGTCCTACGTGGTCGGGCCCACCGGCGAGGTGCGGCTGATCAACAACCCCGCCTACGACGGCTACTCGAAAAAGGGACGCGAGCCGCGCCTGGCCGGCAACCGCCTGCCCAACGTGCGCTACGAGGTGCTGCCGCCCAGCGACATGAAGCTGGGGCAGGGCGCGCTCGACGGCGCGTTGATCGTGATGAGCTACCACGACCTCTACGTCGCAGACGAGAAGGACAACTGGCCGGCGATCGACGCCTCGCAGTTCATCGACCAGATCGTCGCGGGACTCAAGCCCGGCGGCGTGTTGCTCATCACCGACCACCATGCGCGGCCGGGCAGCGGAAAAGCCGACGCCCAGACCCTGCACCGCATCGACGAGCAGTTCGCGATCGCCGACTTCAGGGCGCACGGGCTGGAGTTCGCCGGTTCGCTGCCGCTGCTGCGCAATCCCGCCGACGACCATTCGCTCAACGTGTTCGACAAGGCCATCCGCGGCCAGACCGACCGTTTCGTCCACCTGTACCGCAAGCCCCTCGGAGTCCGCCCGTGAAGATCGTTGCGCGTTCGTTCGGCGTCCTGATCCTGCTCGCCCCCGCCCTTGCGCTCGCCGCGCCCGACTACGCCAAGCGCCGCGCCGAGCTCATGCGCCGCATGGGTTCCGATGCGATGCTGGTGCTGGTGTCGCCGCCGCCGGCGCAGCGCAACGGCGACGTCGACTGGCCCTTCCGCCAGGAGGACAGCCTGCTGTACCTGACCGGCCAGAACGAGCCGGAGACCAGCCTGGTGCTGGTGCCGGGCGAG
>CBININ010000256.1:0-3276 GCA_966250755.1 uncultured Gammaproteobacteria bacterium
AGGAGGCCAACGTCAAGAGCTACAAGACGCTCGCCGTCCTGAACGTCGGCCAGGCCGGCATCATCGCGATCGGCGTCACCATCCTGATGGCCAAGGCCGCCGCGGGCGTGGTGCACGGCGGCCTGAGCGTCGGCGACCTGGTGCTGGTGAACGCCTACCTGCTGCAGATGGCGATGCCGCTCAACTACCTGGGCATGATGTACCGCGAGGTGAAGCAGGCGCTGGCGAACATCGAGCGCCTCTGGGGCCTGCTCGACGAGCGCCAGGAAGTGCGCGACGACCCGGCCGCGCCGGCGCTGCAGGTGACGCAGCCCCGGGTGACGTTCGAGGACGTGCGCTTCGGCTACGACCCGCGGCGCGAGATCCTGCACGGCGTCAGCTTCGAGATCCCGCCAGGCGAGCGCGTGGCCGTGGTCGGGCACTCGGGCAGCGGGAAGTCCACGCTTGCGCGCCTGCTCTACCGCTTCTACGACATCCAGGGCGGCGCGATCCGCATCGACGGCCAGGACCTGCGCGAGCTCTCGCAGGATTCCGTGCGCGCGGCCATCGGCATCGTTCCGCAGGACACGGTGCTGTTCAACGACAGCATCCGCTACAACATCCGCTACGGCCGCCCCTCGGCGAGCGACGAGGAGGTGGAAGCCGCGGCCGCGGCCGCGCACATCCACCGTTTCATCCAGTCCCTGCCCGACGGCTACGACACGCCGGTCGGCGAGCGCGGGCTGAAGCTGTCCGGCGGCGAGAAACAGCGCGTGGCGATCGCCCGCGCGCTGCTCAAGAACCCCGCCATCCTGATCTTCGACGAGGCGACGTCGGCGCTGGATTCGGCCAGCGAGAAGGCCATCCAGGCCGAACTCGACCGGATCGCGGTGGGCCGCACGACACTGATCATCGCGCATCGGCTTTCCACCGTGATGGACGCGCACGAGATCCTGGTGATGGACCAGGGTGTGATCGTCGAGCGCGGGAGCCATGCCGCGCTGCTGGCCCGGCAGGGCCACTACGCGCGGATGTGGGCGCTGCAGCAGCAGGGGCGCGGCGAGGACGCCCGCACGACCGGCTAGAACGGTCGCGGCATCCCCAGCATCGGGGCGACGAGGTACCAGATGATCGCCAGCGCGACGACCACCACGGCCGCCTTGAACAGGCCGCCGACGACCTTGAAGAACAGCCAGACGCAGACGATCAGGACGAGGATGCCGATGAGGCTCATGGACGCGACCCGCGGGAAGTTGTGACCGAGTCTACCGGACGAGGCTGAACGACGGGGCGACCCGCGCCGCGGGGCGAACGACCGTGCTAGCGTGACCGCAGGGAAGCAGGGAGGGGAGTCCTTGGGTCCGTCGCTCGAGTTTCGCCACATCGCCTCGGCCGCCATCGTCGCGCTGGTCCTGTCCGGATCCGCCGCGGCCGCCGGCCTGCCCACCACGCCGGCCGAGTTCGAGGCCTACAAGAAGGCCCAGAACGCCGCGAGCAACGCCGCCTACCAGGCCGGCGACGCCGAGCGCTGCCGCGCGATCGAGACCGAGGTCCTCGGCCTGAGCCGCAAGTTCAGGGACAGGCGCGAGGAAGCGTCCTCGATCTACGCGCTCGGATTGGTGGACACCGTTACCGGCCGGCCCGACGACGCCGAGAAGCGGTTTCGCGAAAGCATCGTGATCTGGAAGGAACTCGACGACCAGAAAGGGATGGCGCTTTCGCTGCGCGGCCTGGGTCGCGTGCTCGAAGCGCGCGGACGCATGGCCGAGGCCACCGAGGTGCAGGTCGCCGCGCTCGAACTCCTGCTCAAATACGGCAAGCCACTGGACCAGAGCGAGAGCTACTACTCGCTGGCGCGGCTGTTCATGAACCTGGGGGATTACCCGGCCGCGCGCAAGGCGGTGGATCGCGCGATCGAACTGATGGGACCTGCGCCGCCCGATTTCCCGCTGGGTTTGAACCTGAGCGTGCGCGCGGACGTCCTGCGCGAACTCGGCGAGAATGCGACCGCCCTCGAATCGGCCCGGAAGGCCGTCGAGGCCTTCACCCGCGCCGGCGCGCCGCCCGCCATCGGCCAGCTGGCGCTGGGCAAGGCGCTGGCGGCGACCGGCGAGGCGGATCGCGGGCTGCAGCTGCTGCGCGAGTCCGAAGCCGGCGCGAAGCAGATGCAGGAAGAAGTCCTGGTCGCCGACGTGTTGTTCGCCCAGGGCATGGTGCTGGTGGCGGGCAAGCGTTACCAGGAGGCGCTGGCGCCGCTGGATCGCGCCCTGGCGATCGCCGAGCGCCTCAAGCTCGACCAGACCCTGCGCAACATCTCGATCGAACAGGAAAAGGCGTATTCGGGGCTCGACCGACCCGCCGACGCGCTGGCCGCCAGCAAGCGTGCCTTCGCCGCGCAAACCCGTATCGCCGACCTGGCCAAGGTAGGCGAACTCGCCGGCCGCAGCGCCGAGGCCCACCTGTCCGCCGTCAGCAGCCGCTTCATGTCGCTGGACGCGGCCACGCGCGAGAGCAAGCCCGTGCTGGCGCCCAGGCCCGCGGCGGCGCCGGTGACCGTGCAGGCGCCGACGCCGGCCTGGATGTGGGTCGTGCGCGTGGTCGTGGTGCTGTTGCTGGTGTTCGGCGTGCTGACCTTGCGCAGGTTGCGCGCGCGCCAGGACCAGCTCGCCGACGCGCACGCCCGACTGCAGGACCACTCCGCGCAACTGGCCCAGCAGGTCAGCATCGACCCGCTCACCGGCGCCCTCACCCGCCGCGCCTTCACCGAGGAGCTGGCGAAACTGCTGAAGCTCGCGCAGCTCGCGGGCGAACCGGTCACGCTGGCGGTGTTCGACCTCGACCATTTCAAGCAGGTCAACGACAGCCACGGCCATCTCACCGGCGACGCCGCGCTCAGGCTGCTGGTCGGGTTGGTCCGCGAGCAACTCGACAGCGACGACCTGTTCGGGCGCTTCGGCGGCGACGAGTTCCTGATCGCCAGCCGGGCCGGCATCGATGCCGTGCGCGACCTGGCCGAGCGCATCCGCGCCTCGGTGGAACAGCGCAGCCGCGCCGCGGATTCCGGGCTGCCGGCGCTGAGCATCAGCCTGGGGCTGGCGCAGGCCGGTCCGGGCGCGGGCTACGAGGAGGAAGCCTTGTTCAAGCGGGCGGATGATGCGCTCTACCGCGCCAAGGCCGAGGGCCGGAACCGGGTCGTGGCGGCGTAGGAAACGCGGGTAAGCGAGTGTTTCCGGGCGGTACAATGGGGGCGGACTTTTTGCCTTGCCGGACCGATGACCGAACCTGCCCGCCCCAGCT
>CBININ010000257.1:0-3236 GCA_966250755.1 uncultured Gammaproteobacteria bacterium
CAAGATCATCGGCGGCGGCATGCCGGTGGGCGCTTACGGCGGCCGCGCCGAGTTGATGCGGCAGATCGCGCCGAGCGGACCGATCTACCAGGCCGGCACGCTGAGCGGCAACCCGGTGGCGATGGCGGCGGGCCTGGCGACGCTGGAACTGATCCAGGCGCCGGGCTTCCACGCCGCCCTCGAGCGACGCACGCATGAACTCTGCGACGGGTTCGAGGCCGCCGCGCGCGAGGCCGGCGTGCCGGTGACCACCACGCGCAGCTGCGCGATGTTCGGCCTGTTCTTCACCGACCGGAAGGTGGAGACCTTCGCCGATGCCACGAGTTGCGACATCGCCGCGTTCCGCCGCTTCTTCCACGGCATGTTGCGGCGCGGCGTCTACCTCGCGCCCTCCGCCTACGAGGCGGGGTTCCTCTCGTCGGCGCACGGCGACGTCGAGATCGCGCACACGCTCGAGGCCGCGCGCGAGGCCTTCCGCGAGGCGGCCGCCGGCTGATGCGCGCGCCGCCGCGGCTGCTGCTGTTCGACCTGGACGACGTGCTCGTCCACTACGACCACGGCCGCCGCTGCGCGGCGCTGGCCCGCTCGCTCGGCGGCGCGGCGAGCGAGGATGCGATCCGCGAGGCCCTGTTCGGCGCCGACGGCCTGGAGTTCGGCTGCGACCGCGGCGACTACGAGCTCGACGACTACCTCGATCGCGCGCACGCCCGCCACGGCTGGCGCTGGACGCGCGAGCACTTCGTCGCCGCGCGGCGCGCGTCCACCCGCGTGGACCCGGCGATGCTGGCGCTTTGCGGCGCGCTCGCGGGCCAGGCGCGGCTGGCGATCTTCACCAACAACGGCGCCTGGATCGGCCGACACGCGGCCGAGATCGTGCCGGACCTGGCCGGGCTGTTCGGCGAGGCCGTGGTCTGTTCCGGCGCGCTGCGTGCCGCCAAGCCCGCGCCCGAGGCCTTCGTCGCCTGTTGCGACCGGCTCGGGGTCGCGCCGGCCGAGGGCTTCTTCACCGACGACAAGGCCGCGAACGCCGAGGGCGCGCGTCGCGCCGGCCTCGATGCCCACCACTTCACCGGATTGACCGGCCTGCGCGAGGCCCTTCTTGCGCGCGGCTTCGACCTGCCAGGAGAACGACCCGATGCGCCCTGAAACGATGGCCGTCCATGCCGGCGGCGAACCCGACCACGCCACCGGCGCGATCGCCCCGCCGCTGCACCTGTCCACCACCTTCGCGCACGGGCCGGCGGGCGAACGCGTCGCCGGTTACGAATACCAGCGCGAGGGCAATCCCACGCAGGACCGTTTCGAGGCCCTGCTGGCGGCGCTCGAGGGCGGCGAAGCGGCGCTGGCGACCGCCTCGGGCATGGCGGCGATCAGCCTGTTGCTCGACAGCCTGCCGGCCGGATCGAAAGTGGTCGTGCCGGATGACTGCTATACGGGCCTGCGGGTGCTGGCGCAGGAATTCCTGCCGCAGCGCGGCGTGGAAGCGGTGGCGGTGGACATGGCCGACCTCGGCGCAGTGGCGGCGGCCGCCCGGGGCGGCGTCGCGCTGCTGTGGGCGGAGACCCCGTCCAACCCGCGCATGAAGGTCGCCGACATCGCCGCGCTGGCGACCCTCGCCCGCGAGGCGGGCGCCCTGCTGTGCTGCGACAACACCTTCGCCACGCCGGTGCTGCAGCAACCGCTCGCGCTCGGCGCCGACGTGGTGATGCACTCGACCACCAAGTATTTCGGCGGCCACAGCGATTGCATGGGCGGCGCGCTGGTGTTCGCGCGGCGCGACGCCTTCTTCGAGTCCGTGCTGCATCGCCGCCACATCACCGGCGGGATCGCTTCGCCCTTCAATGCCTGGCTGCTGCTGCGCGGCGCGCGCTCGCTGCCGGCGCGCATGGCCTGGCATTGCCGCAACGCGCGCGAGCTCGCGCACTTCCTGGCCGGGCACCCGGCGGTGGAGAAGGTGCATTACCCGGGCCTGGGCGCGCACCCGGGGCATGCGATCGCCTCGCGGCAGATGCGCGATTTCGGCGGCATGCTCAGCTTCCAGGTGCGCGGCGGGCGCGAGGCGGCGCTGGCCGTCGCCGCGAAGCTGCAGCTGGTCACCAACGCCACGTCCCTGGGCGGCTGCGAGACGCTGATCGAGCACCGCGCCTCCGTCGAGGGGGCCAACCCGGTCTCGCCCGACAACCTGCTGCGGCTCTCGGTCGGGCTGGAAGCGGTGGAGGACCTGGTGGACGACTTCCGGCAGGCGCTGGAGCGCTAGGCGCTACCAGCTGCCGGTGTTGGGCATCGACGCCCAGGGCTCGGCCGGCGGCAAGGCCGCGTCCTTCTGCAGCAGCTCGATGGAGATCGCGTCGGGCGATCGTACGAAGGCCATGCGGCCGTCGCGCGGCGGCCGCAGCACGGTGACGCCGCACGACTGCAGGTGCGCGCAGGTCGCGTAGATGTCGTCCACCGCGAAGGCCAGGTGGCCGAAGTTGCGCGCCGAGCCGTAGTCTTCGTCGTCGTAGTTGTAGGTCAACTCCACCTCGACTTCCGGGTTCTCCGGCGCGGCCAGGTAGACGAGGGTGAAACGGCCCTGCGGGTAATCGCGACGGCGCGTCTCCACCAGTCCCAATCCGTCGCGGAAGAAGGCCAGCGAGGCCTCGAGGTCGCGCACGCGCACCATGGCATGCAGGTACTTCACGAGGCGGCCTCCCCGTCGAGGAAGAAGTCCGGCAGCAGCGGCTGCCCGGGTTCGACCGCGTAGCGGGCGAAGTCGGTCACGCCCTGCATGCGCAGGAAAGGTTCGTCCACCACGAACTGCCCGGTGAATTCGCGCGCCGGCTTGACCAGGATCGCGTGCGCGGCATCGGCCATGATCTCCGCCGTGCGGCCGTAGCGGCCTTCCGCGCCCGGGATCATGTTCAGCGCCTCGGTGGCGATGACGGTTTTCGGCCATAGCGCGTTCACCGCCACGCCCTGTTCGCGAAATTCCTCCGCCAGCCCCAGCGTGACGAAGCTCATGCCCATCTTGGCCAGGGTGTAGCCCACGTGCGGACCCCACCAGCGCGGCGACAGGTTCGGCGGCGGCGCCAGCGTCAGGATGTGCGGGTTGGCCGCCTTCAGCAGGTGGGGCAGGCAGGCCTGCGCGCACAGGAAGCTGCCGCGCGCATTGACCTGCTGCATCAGGTCGAAGCGCGTCATCGGCGGGTCGAGGGTGCCGCGCAGCCAGATCGCGCTGGCGTGGTTGACCAGGATGT
>CBININ010000258.1:0-3224 GCA_966250755.1 uncultured Gammaproteobacteria bacterium
GCAGGGCTTTTGTCGAGGCCGCGACGGTTGGTGCGGAGCGGATGCCGGGGAGGCGCGGCGGGGGGATCGGCGGCATGGATGCCGCCGATAAGCCTACAGGGACGTACTTGCGGCGTCCCCCGGCCCCCCTTGCCGGCGGCCGGCCCATGCCGGACATGTCAAAATGCGCCCGAAAGGGAGACGACATGAAAGACAAGAACGAGATCGTCAGTAACTGGCTGCCGCGGTATACCGGCTTGCGGCTGGAGGACTTCGGCCAGCACATCCTGCTCACGAATTTCGGCGGTTACCTCAACACCTTCTCGCGCCTGACCGGCGCGCCGATCGTGGGCCTGGACCGGCCGATGCCGAGCGCCACCATCGACGGCATCACCATGATCAACTTCGGCATGGGTAGCGCCAATGCCGCGACCATGATGGACCTGCTCAGCGCGCTGCCGCCCAAGGCAGTGCTGTTCCTGGGCAAGTGCGGCGGGCTCAAGCGCAAGAACCAGCTCGGCGACCTGATCCTGCCGATCGCGGCGATCCGGGGCGACGGCACCAGCAACGACTACATGCCGGCGGAAGTGCCGGCGCTGCCGGCCTTCGCGATGCAGCGCGTGATCTCCACCATGATCCGCGACCTCGGCCACGACTACTGGACCGGCACGGTGTACACCACCAACCGCCGCGTCTGGGAACACGACGAGGCCTTCAAGGACTACCTGCGCAAATTGCGCTGCATGGCGATCGACATGGAGACCGCGACGATTTTTGCGGCGGGCTTCGCGAATTCGATTCCGAGCGGTGCGCTGTTGCTGGTGAGCGACCAGCCGATGATCCCGGAAGGGGTGAAGACGGAAGCCTCGGACCGCAAGGTTACCGAGGAATTCGTCGAGAACCACATCAACATCGGCATCGAGGCGCTCAAGCTCATCCGCCGCCACGGCAAGTCGGTCAAGCATTTGCGCTTCGACGAATAGGGTTGTTGTTGAGGGGCGGTGCTCGCCGCGACCGGAGGGTGGGGTTATGCCTGCTCGCGGCGGCGTAAGCCGCTCCTTGCCAACTCAGCCGCGACCGGGCGGCCATCCATGGCCGCCCTTCAGTCATAACCCCACCCTCCGGCCACGACGAGCACCGCGCGCGACCGTTGCAGTCCCATCCGTCGAACCGCAGTTGCTTTGGGTGGGTGAGTGAAGAAGTAGACCGCCGCGGTCTGCCGTTGCTCTTCAGACTTCCAGAGCGAAGTACCGAACCCGCGGTTGCCGCAATGCAGCTGGCGACACTCTGTCCGCCCTTGGGCGACGTCGGGGGGAGGGGTTCGCGCTGAAGGCTGGGCATGGATGCCCAGCCGGTCGCCGCTGAGTTGGCAGGAGCGGCTTACGCCGCGGCGAGCAGCGCGAACCCCTCCCCCCGGCGGCGCCCAAGGGCCGCCAAATCAGAAATCACCAGATGAATTGCAGATTGATCACGTCCGGTGCTTCGTGGCCTTCCACGAAGCGGACGGTGCATTCGAGCGTCTGCTTGCTTTCCGACGACAGCCCCGGATCGATCGTGATCGGCGCCTTCAGCGTCTGCGTGCCGCCGCCGCCCGGCGTGTCGGCCAGGCTGCCGGCCAGCGCGGCGTGATCGAGCTGGTAGGTCTTCTCGGCGAGCTGGCCCTTGGCATAGGTCTCGCAGGCGGTGGCGGCGAGTTCGTTGCGCCCGCCTGCGCCGGCGGCGTCCTTCCCGGAACAGCCCGCCAGCACGACCAGGCTCAACAACGGCAGTGCGAGTTTCATTGGCAACCCTCCCCCCGGATGGCGCCGGGAACGGCCAGTCTGCGGCCGGCCCGGGTCGATGCCTCGTGAAGTTAGCGCCTTTACTCTAACCCCGCGCGGGGCCGCCGTCACATCCCCGCGCGAGACGGGCCCGGCGACTCAGTAGCGCGGGACCGAGGCGTCCACCTGCTCGGCCCAGGCGGCGATGCCCCCCTCGACGTTGTACAGGTCGTGGAAGCCCAGGCCACGGAAATGCTCGGCGGCCTGTCGGCTGCGGTTGCCGTGGTGGCAGAGGAAGGCCAGCGGAAGGTCCTTGGGCAGGGCGGCGAGGCGGTCCATGCTGTCCTCGTCGAGCACCTCGTGAGGCTGGGGGAAGGGCGCCAGCGCGCGCTCCTCCGGCGTGCGCACGTCGATCACGTCGATCGCGCCGGCGACGATGCGGTCGTGCAGCTCCTGCACCGTCAGCGACTTCACCGGCGGCGGGGCGTTGGGATTGGTGATCGACAGGCCGGCACCGCGGACGTCGTCCACCCAGTCGATGGCCAGGCCGTGCGCGCGCGGCGCGCTGGCGAGGTCGAAGTGCACGCGGATGCCCGCCGCCTCGGAGACGATTTCCTGGCCGGTGGCGGGCTTGAGCTGGAACTGCGCGTTGAAGCGCGGGTCCACCGCCATGTGCAGCACCATGCCCGGTTCGGCCGAAGCGAGCGCGCGCTGGATCGCCTCGGCCGCCTTCGGCGAAATGCTGATCGGCGGCGGGGTGCGATCGGGCGCGGGCACGCCGAGCAGTTCATGCAGCTCGCCCGAGTTGAGCAGCTGCTCGATGATGTCGCTGCCGCCGACCAGCTCGCCGCCGATGTAGAGCTGCGGGATGGTCGGCCACTGGCCGTACTCCTTGATGCCCTCGCGGATCTCGGGGTCGGCCAGCACGTCCACGCTGGCGTAGCCCGGCGTGATCGCATCGAGGATGCCCACCGCCTTGGCCGAGAAACCGCAGCGCGGCGCCGACGGCTCGCCCTTCATGAACAGGACGACGCGGTTCGAGGACAGGGTGCGCTCGATGCGGGCGCGGGTTTCGGGAGACAGGGACATGGGGAGCTCGCGGGGGAGGCGGAGGGGCCGCGTCATTTTACCCGTCCCGGCCGCCGGCACATGCAAGCGGCGGTGGCGGGCACGGGACGGTCGGCCGCCAGCGGCGGCCGGGGTTCACAGGTTCTGGTAATTGGGCCCCGATCCGCCTTCCGGCGTGACCCAGTTGATGATCTGGTACGGGTCCTTGATGTCGCAGGTCTTGCAGTGCACGCAGTTGGCGGCGTTGATCTGCAGGCGCCTGCCGCCGGCGTCCTCGACCATCTCGTAGACCGAGGCGGGGCAGAAGCGCGTGCAGGGGTTGGCGTATTCCTCGGCGCAGCGGCCGATGCAGATCGAGGTGTCGAGCACCTGCAGGTGGATCGGCTGGTCCTCGTCGTGCTCGGTGGCGGCGAAGTA
>CBININ010000259.1:0-3215 GCA_966250755.1 uncultured Gammaproteobacteria bacterium
CGCGCCACCCGCCTGGGCTTGTCGCTCGACGGGCTGGAGGCGCTGGCCGAGACCGCGGTCGAACGCATCCTGTCGCTCGCCTCCGAAGCCAAACCGCGCCTGATAGTGGCCGATTCCATCCAGACCTTGTGGTCCGAGCAGCTCACCGCCGCACCCGGCTCGGTCAGTCAGGTGCGCGAGAGCGCCGCGCGGCTGGTGCGCTTCGCCAAGGAGACCGGCACCAGCGTCTTCCTGGTCGGCCACGTCACCAAGGAAGGCGGCATCGCCGGCCCGCGCGTGCTCGAGCACATGGTGGACGCGGTGCTGTACTTCGAGGGCGAGAGCGGCAGCCGCTTCCGCATCCTGCGCGCCTTCAAGAACCGCTTCGGCGCGGTCAACGAGCTCGGCGTGTTCGCCATGTCCGACCGCGGGCTGCGCGAGGTCCCCAACCCGTCGGCGATCTTCCTGTCCGGCTCCGACAAGCCCACGCCCGGCAGCGTGGTGATGGTCACGCGCGAGGGCACGCGGCCGCTGCTGGTCGAGGTGCAGGCGCTGGTCGACCACAGCCCGCTGTCGAACCCGCGCCGCGTCACCGTCGGCCTGGAGCAGAACCGCCTGGCCATGCTGCTGGCGGTGCTGCATCGGCACGCCGGCGTCGGCGTGTTCGACCAGGACGTGTTCGTCAACGTGGTCGGCGGCATCCGCGTGCAGGAAACCGCGGCCGACCTGCCCGTGTTGCTGTCGGTGGTCAGCTCGCTGCGCGACCGCCCGCTGGCCGAGAAAATCGTCGCCTTCGGCGAAGTCGGGCTGTCGGGCGAGATCCGCCCGGTGCCGAACGGCGAGGAGCGCCTGAAGGAAGCCGCCACGCACGGTTTTCGCCGCGCGGTGGTGCCGGCCGCCAATGCGCCGCGCAAGGGCCGCATCGGCGACCTCGAGGTGATCGGCGTCGACCGGCTCGCAGACGCACTGGCCGCGAGCGAAGGCTGAGCGGCACCGGGGCCGCACGGGCGCAGTCTCGTGCGACCGGACGGTCTGCCTCAGTGCGCAGCCAGGGCTGCCTGCAGGGCGCGGGCGCGCGCATCGTCGTCGTCCGCGGACATCGGCAAGGCCACGTCGGGCGGGATGCCCTCGATCTCGTTGCGGCCGTCGGGCAGGAAGCGCGCGCAGTTCGGCATCCACACATCGAAGCGGCTGGCGCGGAACTGGCTGCGCGCACCGCCGTTGACGTAGCCGCAGCCCGCGCCCGCGGTCGGCTCGCCCAGCACCGTCGCAATACCATTGATGCGCAGCCAGGCGACGAAGTCCTCGGAAGCGGAACCGGTGCCGCGGTCGGCCAGCACGTAGAGCGGTCCGCTCCACGGGCCCGCGCCCTGCATCTGCGCCGGTTCGCCGGCCGGCTCGAGCACCTCGCAGGACACCGGCTCGCCGCGCCACACCGCTGACCGGTCGCAGGCCGGCGTAGCCACGAGGCGCGCGGAAGGTCGCGACAGCGGGCGCGTGGTCATCAGCGCGACGACCTCTGATACCCATTCGGTGCCGCCGCCATTGCCGGTCACATCCACCAGCAGGCGCCGCGCCCCGGCGTCCTGCAGCCGGCGGATCGCCAGTACGAGTTCGGCCTGCAGTCGCCCGCGCACCTGCAGCTTGAGCGCGCGCTGGCCGAGCCGCGCCGAGAACACCGACTCGCAGCGCCTGCCGTAGCGATCCTCGCCGAACTGCGCGATGCGCAGCACGCCGACGTCGCCGACGAGCCCGGTGGGGAAGTCGCCGCCGGCCACGGGCTTCCAGCCCGGAATCCGCGCGAACGGGAAACGAAAGCCGTGGTCGTCCTCTTCGTACCCGGCGCTGGCGCAGTCCTTGCCTGCGGGCGGGTCGGCGGGTTCGGCCTCCGGCGCGTCCGCGTCCGGCGCGGCGGACTCGGCGACCGCGATCGGTCGCTCACCCCAGGCCAGGCGCAGGTGCGGGTCGCGGAAGGCATGCACGAAATCGCGCATCGCCAGGAAGGCGCGGACCCGCGAGTGCGTCCCGGCGAGCCGCGCGCGCGTTTCGCGATCCAGGCTCACCAGGTCGAGCCCGCGATGCTGCGCGATCCAGTCGAGGTTGGCATAACCGCGCGCCATGTCGGCCTCGAGCCGGTCGAGGTCGGCGAGCCAGGCGTCGGGATCGTAGGTGAGCGCGTCAGCCGTCGCGGCGAGAGCGAGGAGGGCGAGCAGGGCAAGCATCTTGCGAGCCAGGAAGCGGCGCATGGCGGTGGTCTCGATGGGAGGCGCGGCGAGACTACGGCCGCCCCGCGCCGAGGGCACGGGCCTTGCGACGAAACCGGGCTTTCAGGCCTTGTGGAGCAGCAATTCGAGGACGAACTTGGACCCGAAATAAGCGAACAGCAGCAGGGCCATCGAGGTCAGCACCAGCTTGAGCGCGCGCGCGCCGCGCCAGCCGTAGCGCCAGCGGCCGAACAGCAGGACGCCGAGCACCGTCCAGCTGAGCACCGACAGCACCGTCTTGTGCCACAGGTGCTGTGCCAGCAGGTTCTCGACGAACAACACGCCGGTGACCAGCGCGAGCGTGAGGATGACGAAGCTGGCCGCCAGCGAACGAAACAGCAGGGTCTCCAGCTGTACCAGCGGCGGCAGGGCACGCAGCCAGCCATGCAACTGGCGCCGGCGCAGGGCGCGTTCCTGGAACCACAGCATCACCGCCAGCAGCGCCGCCACCGCGAGCGCGGCATAGGCGAGCAGGGCCAGCCAGGCATGCAGCTGGAGCCGCCAGTCCAGCGCCTCGGGCGCGCCGTGCCCGGCGAAGGCATACAGCAGGGCGAGTCCTGCGGCCAGCGGATACACGATCACGCCCAGCGCCTCGAGCCGCTCCGTGGTCGCGGCCAGCGTGCCGAGCGCCGCCATGCCGAGCGCCACCAGCGACAGCGCGGCGAAGAAATGCAGGTCCGGGCCCTGCAGTCGCACCCAGCCCAGCGCATGGGTGGTGGCATGCAACCCGATCGCCATCCCCGCCAGCGCCAAGCTCGCCCGGTCCCCCGGCAAGCCCGCTCGCAGCCGGCGCACCAGCCGCGCCGCCGCCGCGAGGTAGGCGAGCGCCGCCAACAAGGGGATGAGAAGTTCTGGCATGCCTTCAGTTTCGCATGCCGGGTGTTTCTTGGCATGGAGCGGCTGCCGGTGAGCCGCGTCGGGGGACGCCGCAAGTACGTCCATGTAGGCTTATCGGCGGCATCCATGCCGCCG
>CBININ010000260.1:0-3181 GCA_966250755.1 uncultured Gammaproteobacteria bacterium
GGGCCTTCCATCGAATCCGGCAGCCACACGTGCAGCGGCACCTGCGCCGACTTGCCCATGGCGCCGATGAACAGGCAGATGCAGATGAAGGTCGCCACGCCCACGTCCCAGCCCGGGAAACCGAGCCAGCCGATGGCGGGAACCAGCTCGAAGGGCTGGTTCGGGATCGAGGCGGCATTGGCGAATACCGCGCTGTAGTCCAGCGATCCGTACCAGTAGGCCACCGCCGCGATGCCGAGCAGGAAGCCGAAGTCGCCGACGCGGTTGACCAGGAAGGCCTTGAGGTTGGCGAAGATCGCGCTCGGGCGGGTGTACCAGAAGCCGATCAGCAGGTAGGACACCAGGCCCACCGCTTCCCAGCCGAAGAACAGCTGCAGGAAGTTGTTGCTCATCACCAGCATGAGCATCGAGAAAGTGAACAGGGAGATGTAGGCGAAGAAGCGCTGGTAGCCCGGGTCGTCCTTCATGTAGCCGATGGTGTACACGTGCACCAGCAGCGAGACGAAGCTGACAACCACCATCATCATCGCGGTGAGCTTGTCGACCAGGAAGCCGACGTGGGCGCTGTACTTGCCCACCTCGAAGAAGGTGTAGACGTCCTGGTTGAAGGGGTCTGCCTGGCCGGTGGCGAGCTGGTAGAGCACCTGCGCCGACGCCATGAAACTCGCGGCGACACCCAGAATGGTCACCGTGTGGGCGCCGGTGCGGCCGATCACCCGGCCGAACAGGCCGGCGAGCACGGCGCCGGCCAGCGGCGCGAGCACCACCAGCAGCAGCACGGCCATGGACAGTTGGGGAAGCTGGCTGGACATGCGCGATCAGCCCTTCAGCGAGTCGAGCTCGGCGACGTTGATCGTGCGCCGGTTGCGGAACAGGGTGACCAGGATGGCCAGGCCGATCGCGGCCTCGGCCGCGGCCACGGTCAGGATGAAGAACACGAAGACCTGTCCGGCCGCGTCGCCCGCGAAGCGGGAGAAGGCGACGAAGTTGATGTTCACCGAGAGCAGCATCAGCTCGATGCACATCAGCAGCACGATCAGGTTCTTGCGGTTGATGACGATCCCGGCGACAGCGAGCGAGAACAGCACCGCGCCGAGGATCAGGTAATGGTTGAGCGTGATCACTGGCCCTCCCCCGGGCGCGCGTCGGCCTTCATCTTGACCAGGCGGATGCGGTCCTCGCGGCGCACCATCACCTGGCGCGACGGATCCTGGTGCTTGGTGCCCTCGCGGCGGCGCAGCGTGAGCATCACCGCCACCACGATGGCGACCGTCAGGATCACCGCGGCGATCTCGAAGGGCAGCATGAAGCGGGTGAACAGGTCGTTGCCCAGCCAGCGGATGTTGCTGCCGGCGGCCGCGGCCGGGTCCTCGGCGGAAAGCGAGGCCAGCTGCGAGTGCCGCGCGCCGATCAGGCCCACGACCTCGAACAGCATCACCGCCGCCACCACGCCCGCCACCGGGAAGTACTTCGCGAAGCCCTCGCGCAGCGGCGTGGTGTTGAGGTCGAGCATCATCACCACGAACAGGAACAGGATCATCACCGCACCCACGTACACCAGCACCAGCACGATGCCGAGGAACTCGGCCTGCAGCAGCAGCCACAGGCAGGCGGTGGAGAAAAAGGCCAGGATCAGCCAGAGCACCGCGTGCACCGGGTTCCTGACCGTGATGACGCCGATCGCGGACAGCACCGTGACCAGGGCGAAGGCGTAGAAGGCGATCAGTTGGAAGTCCATGGGTCCCCTGCCCTCACCGGTACGGCGCGTCGGCGGCGCGGCGGGCGGCGATTTCCGCCTCGAAGCGATCGCCGATCGCCAGCAGCTGCGGTTTCGTCACGATATTTTCGCCGCGGTTCTCGAAGTGGTACTCGTGGATGTTGGTCTCCACGATCGAGTCCACCGGGCAGCTCTCCTCGCAGAAGCCGCAGAAGATGCACTTGAACAGGTCGATGTCGTAGCGCGTGGTGCGGCGGGTGCCGTCCTCGCGCGGGGCGGCGTCGATGGTGATGCAGGAGGCCGGGCACACCGCCTCGCACAACTTGCAGGCGATGCAGCGCTCCTCGCCGTTGGGATAGCGGCGCAGGGCATGCAGGCCGCGGAAGCGCGGCGATTGCGGGAACTTCTCGAACGGATAGTTCACCGTGTACTTGGGCTTGAACATGTACTTCAGGGTCAGCCACATGCCCTGGAGGAACTCCAGCAACATGAGGGACTTGAGGTAACTGGCGACGCGCGTCATGGCATCAGGCTCCCAGGACGAACCAGTTGTTGTAGGCGGCCACGGCGGTGAAGAAGATCCACGCCAGGGTGATCGGGATGAAGACCTTCCAGCCCAGCCGCATGATCTGGTCGTAGCGGTAGCGCGGGAAGCTGGCGCGGAACCACAGGTAGGCGAAGGCGAAGAAGCCGGCCTTGGCGAACAGCCACCACCAGCCGTCGGCCGACAGCAGCGGGATGCCCAGGCCCTGGAAGGGCGAGAGCCAGCCGCCGAGGAACAGGATCGAGGCCAGGAAGCTGACCAGGATCATGTTGGCGTATTCGGCCAGGAAGAAGATCGCGAACGCCGAGCCCGAATACTCCACGTGGAAGCCGGCCACGATCTCCGACTCGCCCTCGGCGACGTCGAAGGGCGCGCGGTTGGTCTCGGCCACGCCGGAGATGAAGTAGATGATGAACAGCGGGAACAGCGGGAACCAGAACCACTCGAAGATGCCGGCGTCGCCCGCCTGGGCGCGCACGATCTCGCCGAGGTTCATGCTGCCGGCGGCCACCAGCACGCCGACCAGGGCGAAGCCCATCGCGATCTCGTAGCTGATGACCTGCGCGGCGGAGCGCAGCGCACCGAGCAGCGCGTACTTCGAGTTGGAGGCCCAGCCGGCGAGGATGATGCCGTACACGCCCATGGACGTGAGCGCAAGCAAGGCCAGCAGGCCGGCGTTGACGTCCGCCAGCACCACCTGGTCGTCGAAGGGGATCACCGCCCAGGCCGCCAGCGCCGGCGCCAGCGCCAGGATCGGCGCCAGCCGGTACAGGATCGGGCTGGCGTTGGTCGGGACGATCAGCTCCTTGAACAGCATCTTGAACACGTCGGCGAAGGCCTGGATCCAGCCGATGCCGAAGATGCGGCCGACGAACTGCGGCCCGTGGCGCACGTGCATCCAGCCGATCACCTTGCGCTCG
>CBININ010000261.1:0-3169 GCA_966250755.1 uncultured Gammaproteobacteria bacterium
GGCTACGGCGAGGGCGAGAACTACTTCGGCTCCGACGTGCACGCGCTGATCCCGCTGACGCGGCGCTTCAGCTACCTGGAGGAGGGCGACGTCGCCGAGGTCACGCTGGCCGGCGTGCGCATCTGCAATGCCGCCGGCGAGGAGGTGTCGCGCGCGATCAAGGAATCGAGCTTCAACAGCGAGGCGGCGCAGAAGGGCGAGTACGCCCACTACATGCTCAAGGAGATCCACGAGCAGCCGCAGTCGGTGGCCGACACCCTGGAGGGCCGCATCGCCGGCGGCAAGATCCTCACCCAGATCTTCGGTGTCGAGGCGGAGACGCTGCTGCGCGAGACCAAGGCGGTGCACATCATCGCCTGCGGCACCAGCTACCACGCGGGCCTGGTCGCGCGGTACTGGATCGAGCAGCTGGCCGGCGTGCCCTGCACGGCCGAGATCGCCAGCGAGTACCGCTACCGCGACCCGGTGGTGACCGCCAACACCCTGTTCCTCACGATCTCGCAGTCGGGCGAAACCGCCGACACGCTGGCGGCGCTCAAGCTCGCCAAGCAGCGCGGCTACCTGACCCAACTGGCGATCTGCAACGTGCCGGAATCCTCGATCGTGCGCGAGGCCGGCCTGGTGCTGATGACGCGCGCGGGCCCGGAGATCGGCGTGGCCTCGACCAAGGCGTTCACCACCCAGCTGGCGGCGCTGGCGCTCTTTGCATTGGAGCTCGCGAGGATCAAGGGCGTGGATCCGGAGGTTTACCTCGACGGCGTGCGCCAGCTCGAGCACCTGCCGGGGCTGATTGGCGAAGCCCTCAAGCTCGACGGGCAGGTACGAGAACTCGCGTCGCAGTTCGCCGACAAGCAGCATGCGCTGTTCCTGGGCCGCGGCACCCACTGGCCGGTGGCCATGGAGGGCGCGCTCAAGCTCAAGGAGATCAGCTACATCCACGCCGAGGCCTACGCGGCCGGCGAACTCAAGCACGGGCCGCTGGCGCTGGTGGACAAGGACATGCCGGTAATCTCGGTGGCGCCCAACGACGCCCTGCTCGACAAGCTCAAGTCGAACATGGAGGAGGTGCGCGCGCGCGGCGGCGAGCTCTACCTGTTCGCCGACGAGACCGTGGCCCACGGCATGACCGGCAAGCACGTGGTCTCGCTGCCGGCCTGCGGCATCATCGCCGCGCCGGTGGTGTCCACCATCCCGCTGCAGCTGCTGGCGTACCACATCGCCGTGCTGCGCGGCACCGACGTGGACCAGCCCCGCAACCTTGCCAAGTCGGTGACCGTCGAATAATGCGCATCTGCGTCTACGCGGCGTCCAGTCCCCAGGCCGCGCCCGCCTACCACGACGCCGCGCGGCGCCTCGGCGAACTCGTCGCGGCGGAGCGCTGCAGCATCGTCTACGGCGGCGGCTCGCAAGGCCTGATGGGCGCGCTGGCCGACGGCGCGCTGGCGAAGGGTGGCGAAGTCATCGGGATCCTGCCGAAGTTCATGGCCGACCTGGAGTGGGGCCATCCGGGCCTCACCCACCTCGATCTCGTCGAGGACATGCGCGAGCGCAAGCACAAGCTGCTCACCGGCTCGGACGCGGTGGTGGCGTTGCCCGGTGGTTGCGGCACGCTGGAGGAATTGTTCGAGGCGATCACGCTCAAGCGCCTGGGCCTGTATTTCAACCCGATCGTGCTGCTGAACACCGATGGGTTCTACGACGGGCTGCAGGCCTTCCTTGGGCACGTGATCGCGCACAAGTTCCTCAACCCCGGCCATGCCGAGATGTGGACGCTGGTGGACCGGCCGGAGGACGTGCTGCCGGCCATCCGCGCCACGCCGCCGTGGCGCGAGGACGCGCGCGACTACGCCATCGTCCGGTGACCGCGCAGTTCCTGGTCAAGGTGCTGGTGTCCGCCCTGCTGGTGGCGGCGGTGTCGGAGGTCGCGCGCCGCAGCAGCCTGTTGGGCGCCGTGCTCGCGTCCTTGCCGGTGACCTCGCTGCTGGCCTTCATCTGGCTCTATCGGGAAACCGGCGACGCGGAGAAGGTGGCTGCGCTCAGCGGCGACATCCTCTGGCTGGTGCTGCCCTCCCTGCTGCTGTTCGCGCTGTTGCCGGTGCTGCTGCGCGCAGGCTGGAACTTCTGGCTGGCGCTGGCGACCTCCAGCGCCGCCACCGCGATCGCTTACGGCGCCACCACCTGGCTGATGCAGCGGGTGCGCGGCGGCTGAGGCTCAGCCGGCGTCGTCGCGGATCGCCGAAGGCTCGTCGAACCCGCCGAAGCTGTCGGGATCCGGCAGCGAGGCGTGGTCGTCCTCGTCATTGCGCGTGGTGGTGACCGGCCCCGCCGCCGGCATGCGCTTGCCCTTGGGTTGCGGCAGCAAGGCGACCGCTTCGTCGGCCTGCAGGATCAGCACGCTGCGGCGTTCGTCCGGAATCTCCTGCCAGTGGCAGTCGAGGATCGCGCCTTCCAGCGCGTACAGCAGGTTGAGGCTGGGCTTGAAGCCGGCGCGCTTGACGCGCACGTAGGCGGCGAGCGCGCCGACGGCCTTGAGGTCGTCGAGCGTGCGCACGCCGGTCTGGCGCAGCCAGGCCATGGACTTGGGGCCGATGTTGCGCAGCTTCTCGGTCATCGCAGCGACTCCAGGAAGATGCCGGCGATCGCCTCCAGGCCCCGCTGGTCCTCCGCGTCGAAGCGGTCGAGGATCGGGCTGTCGAGGTCGAACACGCCGACCAGCGCATCGCCGTCGTACAGCGGCACCACCAGTTCCGAGCGCGAGGCCGAATCGCAGGGAATGTGGCCCGGGAAGGCGTCCACGTCCGCCACCCGCTGGGTCTGCCGCGTTTGCGCGGCGGTCCCGCAGACGCCGCGGCCGAGCGCGATGCGCACGCAGGCCGGGTGGCCCTGGAACGGACCGACCACCAGTTCCTGGCCGTCGAAGAAGTAGAAGCCCACCCAGTTCAGGTCCGGCAGCGCGTGGTAGACCAGCGCGCCGAGGTTGGCGGCATTGGCGGTGCGGTCGCGCTCGCCGGCCAGCAGCCCGCGGGCCTGGGTGGCGAGGTCGGCGTACTGCTCGGCCTTGCTGCCTTGGAGGGCGGCCGTCTGGAACATGGGCGCTGCCTGTCGATGGGGGGCTCGAACGGACAGTGTAGCAGCGCACAGACGGTAGAATCGGCGCATGCACTCCACC
>CBININ010000262.1:0-3141 GCA_966250755.1 uncultured Gammaproteobacteria bacterium
AGCGGCGCACGCCCTCCCTCCACGCGTCTTCACCAACATACGCCTCGAGCATGTTGAGGACGGACTTGCCCTTCTTGTAGGTGATGTCGTCGAAGGCCTGTGCCGCCTGCTCGACGGTCTCGACGTGTTGCACCACCGGATGCGTGGTGGCGAAGGCGTCCTGCAGCATCGCTTCCTCGCGATCGGGCACCGCCTCGAGCGCGGAGTTCCAGTCGGGGTGCAGGCGGGTGGTGGTGCGGCCCTCCATCCACGAGGCGAAGCCCTCGTTGAGCCACAGGTCGTCCCACCACTGCATGGTCACCAGGTTGCCGAACCACTGGTGCGCGATCTCGTGCGCGGCCACCTGCCAGATCGCGTGCTTGTCCGAGTCGGTGGTGATCGCCGGGTCCACCAGCATGATGTGCTCGAAGGTGTAGATCGCGCCCCAGTTCTCCATCGCGCCGAAGAACTGGCTGGTGCCCGGCGAGGCGATGTTGTCCAGCTTGGGCAGCGGATACGGCGTGCCGAAGTACTGGTTGTACTCGGGCAGGATTTCCTTGCTGGCCTGCAGCGACCAGCGCGCCTGGTCGACCAGCCCGCGCTGCGCGACCACGCCGATCTCGGTGTCGCCGACCTTGTCCGTCAACCGCTCGAAGTCGCCCAGGCCGAAGAACAGCAGGTAGGTGGACATCTTCGGCGACATCGCGAAGTGCACGCGCTCGGTGCCGTTGCCCAGGTCCTTGCGCGAGGCCACCGGCATGTTGCTGACCGCCATCTGGCCCTTCGGCACGATCGCGGTGAGATCGAACGTCGTCTTGAAGCCGGGCTCGTCCCAGCTGGGGATGAAGCGGCGCGCGTCGGAGTTCTCGAACTGGGTGAACAGGCCGCGCTTGCGGCCTTGCGGCGTGTCGTAGTCCATGGCGAACAGGCCGTTGGCCTGCGTCCCGATCTTGCCGGTGTAGTCCATCTCGAGCCGATACAGACCGGGTCGAAGCGGCTCGGCGAAGTCGAAGCTGGCCTGCTGCGCGTCGGCGTCGAGGCGCACGGCCTTCGGCGCCTGCTCGCGGCCGTTGGCGGGCCGCAACATCACGTTGGCGAAGCTCATGTCGATCGCGTTGAGGGTGATCGTGCGGGTGCCCGCGAGCACTTCCAGCCCGATGCTGGCGTGGCCGTCGAAGCGCAGCTTCGGCGCGTCCGGCGTCACCGTCAGCGCGTACTCGAGGGGGCGCACGTGGGTCGGCAGCTGGGTGGTCGGCGAGGACGAGGCACGCACGGCGGGTGCGGCGGCGGGACCGGCGGCAAGGGCGGGCGCGCTGGCGCCGGCGAAGGTCGCGGCGATGGCGGTGGCGAGGGCGGCAGCGAGCGGTCGGCGCATGCGAAGACTATCCGGCAGGTGAAGAGTCCCGGAGTCTAAGCGAGACCGGGGCGACCGCGGCGTTATGATTCGCCGCGTCGTCCACCGCCGTTCCCGGAGCCTGCCATGTCGCGGACCGCCGCCCTGTTGATCGCCGCCTGCAGCCTGACGCTGGCCGCCTGCCAGCCCGCCGCGCGCGCGTCCGGCCCGCAGCGCGCGACCGCCCCCGCCGCCGAGGAGGCGCCCCAGGCCTGGCCCACCAGCCTGGTGCTCGGCATCGGCGAGCGGGTACCGCTGGCCGGCGGCACGCTCGCCTTGCAGCGCATCGCCGCCGACAGCCGCTGCCCGAAGGACGCCCAGTGCATCTGGGCCGGGGAGGTGACGCTGGCCTTCGAGTACACGCCGCCGGCCGGCGCCGCCCGCGCGTTCCAGCTCTCGCAGCGCACCAGCCCGCATGCCAGCCTGGGCACGCACGACATCGCGCTGACCGACTTCGCGCCCTGCCCCGCCGCCCACACGCCCGCGAGCCCGGCCGGTTGCGCGAGCGTGGCGTTCCGCGCCTCCGAAATGCGCTAAGTTGACTGCGGGGACGCGAGTCGAAGGCGCCGCGAGGCGCCTTCGTCGCGTGGGCAGGACTGGCGGCAACCGGGGAGAGGGGCAATGGACGATCGCTGGTTCTACATCGACAGCGCGGGGACGCAATTCGGCCCCGCGACCGCGGCGGACGTGCGCGAGGCGTTGCGGCTCGGCCGCGCGAGCGAAAGCTGCCTCGCCTGGCGCGAAGGACTGACCGACTGGCAGCCGATCGCCGCGCTGGCGCGCGAACTCGGGCTGGTGCCGACCGCGCCGCCGCCGCCCCCGCGCAGCGAACCCGCGCCGGCGGACGCCGACGCCAACCCCTACCGCGCACCGGAGTCCACCCAGTCGGAAGCGATCAACAGCACCGACATTGCCTACGCCGGTTTCGTGCGCCGCTTCGCCGCTTACGTGATCGACGGCTTCGTCGTGACGATGCTGGCGGCGGCGGTGACGTTGCCGATGGCCGACGTGCAGCCGTTCTCCCCGAACGCCGACCCGGGCGAGGTCTTCCGCACGATGATGGCGGTGCAGGGTCCGCGTACGCTGATCCAGCTGGCCATTGCGATGCTCTACTACACGCTGCAGGAGAGCTCGTCGGCGCAGGCCACGCTCGGCAAGCGCGCGCTCGGCATCAAGGTCACCGACCTGCAAGGGCGGCGCCTGAGTTTCGCGCAGGCGCTGGGCCGCTGGGCGGCGGCGACGCTCAGTTACCTGACGCTGTACATCGGCTTCCTCATGGCCGGCTTCACCCAGCGCAAGCAGGCCCTGCACGACCTGGTGGCCGGCACCCTGGTGGTGGACCAGTGGGCCTTCACCGCCCAGCCGGAACGCCAGCGGCGGACGCCGCACGGCTGCGCGACGGCGCTGCTGGTGGGCTTCCTGCTGCTGATCGCGCTGGGCGTGGTGGCGATCGCATTCGCCCTGGCGGCGTTCGGCGGCAACCTGGGCAAGTACTGAGGCGGGCGTTCAGCCGCACCCATGACTTCTGGCAGGGCTGCCCGCCGGGGGCGACAGGCGGTACAAAGCCTGTCCACCCCGGAGTGCCGACGCCCATGCGCAAGTCCCTGTTGTCCCTGAGCCTGTCCCTCGCCCTGCTGGGCACCGCCTTCGCCGCCGACGCGCCGAGCAAGCCCGAACTCGGCAGCTTCGGCATCGAGCTGGGCAACCGCGACCTGAAGGTCAAGCCGGGCGACGACTTCGACCGCTACGCCAACGGCACCTGGAAGGAC
>CBININ010000263.1:0-3138 GCA_966250755.1 uncultured Gammaproteobacteria bacterium
TCCGACCATCCGGACCTCGCCGACTGGCTGATGGCCGAGGGCATCGAGTCGGTGTCGCTGAACCCGGACACCGTCATCGACACCTGGTTGCGGCTGGCGAAGATCAAGGCCGGCTGACCGATGGAGGCCTTCACCCGGCTGTTCGAGGGCTGGATGCTCGGCGCGGTGTCGCACGAGTGGGTGTGGCGCATCCTGGTTGGCCTGGGCATCGCCGTCGTCGGCTACTACGTGGCCAAGGCGCTGGCGCGGATGCTCGACCGGCTGATGCTGCGCCTGCACGTGGACGAGATCATGCGCAGCTTCCTGCGCAACGTCGCCTACGCGGTGTCGCTGGTGGTGGTGTTCATCGCGGCGCTCGACTTCGTCGGCGTGCCGACCACGTCCCTGTTGGCGGTCGTTGGCGCGGCGGGCCTGGCCATCGGCCTGGCGCTGAAGGATTCCCTGTCCAACATCGCCTCCGGCGTGATGCTGATCGTGCTGCGGCCCTTCCGCGCCGGCGACGCCGTGCAGATCGCCGGCATCGAGGGCGTGGTGGACAGCGTGCGGATCTTCCAGACCCACATGCACAGCGCCGACAACCGCACCATCATCCTGCCCAACAGCCAGATCACCGCCTCGCCGATCATCAACTTCACCGGCCGCGGCGAGCGACGGGTGGACGTGGACGTGCCGATGGCGATCGGCGACGATTTCCATGCCCTTCGCGATTCACTGCTGGCGCTGGCGCGCACGATCCCGCAGGCGCATGCCGAACCCGAGCCGCAGGCGGCGATCACCGCGGTGCGCGACGGCATGGTCACGGTGCAGTTGCGGGTGTGGGCGGCGGCGACCGACTTCGGCGCCGTGCAGTCGGCGCTCTTCGAGTCCGTGCTGGCGGATTACGCGCGGCGCGGTGTCAAGGCGCCGGTGCCGCAGCGCGAGGTGCACCTGTTCCACCACGGCCGAGACGCCGACGGTGCAACGCCCTTCGTGGACGCGGCGCCCGCGCGCGACTGAAAGCGCCCCGCCCGTCCCGGCTCAGGCCACGCCGCCCAGCTTGCCAAGGAACTTGCGGTAGTGCGCCAGCTCGGCCACGGACTCGCGGGCATCGGCCATCGCCGTGTGCGTACCCGTCTTGCTGAAACCGTCGAGGATACCCGGCGACCAGCGCCGCGCCAGTTCCTTGAGCGTGCTGACGTCGAGGTTGCGGTAGTGGAAGTAGCGCTCCAGCCGCGGCATCAGCCGGGCGAGGAAGCGCCGGTCCTGGCAGATCGAGTTCCCGCACATCGGCGACTTGCCCGCGGGAAGCCACTGCGACAGGAAGGCCACGGTCTGCGCCTCGGCCTGCGCCAGCGTCACCTCGCTCGCCAGCACGCGATCCCACAAGCCGGACTTGCGGTGGGTGTTCCGGTTCCAGTCGTCCATTGCCTGCAGGCGCTCGAGCGGATGGTGGATCGCCAGGTCCGGGCCTTCCGCCAGCAGGTTGAGCTCCTGGTCGGTGACCAGGGTGGCGATCTCGATGATCGAATCCGAGTCGGGGTCCAGCCCCGTCATCTCCAGGTCGATCCACACCAGGCGGGTGTCCTGCGGCAATGCACTCATGCGGCGGCTCGTGTTCCGGTTCGGCGGGCGATTGGGCCATCATAGCCGGGCGGCGGGATGCGCCGCGCATGCCGGGCCGCCCTGATGACTCCCGCCGACGCACTGGGCCACTACCAGGTCCTCACCTCCCTGCTCGCCCCGGCCTTGCTGATGGCGGCCACTGGTTCGTTGCTGGTTTCGGCCAACAACCGGCTCGCGCGCGTGGTCGATCGCCTGCGATCGCTCGTCGCGCAGCGACCGCATGCCAGTGTCGAGCGCCGGCCGGGGCTGGACCTGCAGATCAAGCGCCATCGCCGTCGCAGCCGCTACGTGCTGCACGCCTGCGTGCTGCTCTACTTCGCGGTGGGCGGCTTCGTCGGCACCAGCCTCGCGCTGGCGGTGGACGCCTACAGCGGTTTTCGTCTTCCCCTGCTGCCCACCGGGCTGGCCCTGGCCGGCGTGCTCTGCCTGCTGGCCGCGAGCCTCTACCTCGGCCTGGAAGTGAGCCTGGCGGTGCGCAGCTTCGACGAGGAACTGGACCTGGAAATGGTCCACCGCAAGGACTGAAGGCTCAGCGCTGGCGCTTGCGCCGGAAGTACTCGGTGAGCGCCTGCCCCGCCTCGGCGGCCAGCGGGCTGCGGTCCACCTGCACGCGGTGGTTGTGGCGCGGGTCCGCCAGCAGGTCGAAGACGCTGCCACAGGCGCCGGTCTTGGGATCGGCCGCGGCGTAGACCAGGCGCGCGACGCGGGCGTGCACCATCGCCATCGCGCACATCGCGCAGGGCTCGAGGGTAACGTACAGCGTGCAGCCCAGCAGGCGATGGTTGCCCAGCCGCAGCCCGGCCTGCCGCATGGCCACGATCTCGGCGTGGGCACTGGGGTCGTTCTCGGTGATGTTGCGATTCCAGCCCTCGCCCAGCAGCTGGCCGTCGGGACCGACGACCACGGCGCCGACGGGGATTTCGTCGTCCTCACGTTCGGCGCGCCGGCCGAGGGCCAGCGCGAACCGCATCCAGTGCAGGTCGGCGTCGGCGACCGGCGTCGGTGATCCTTCCGTCATTCCCACTCGATGGTCGCGGGCGGCTTCCCGCTGATGTCATAAACCACGCGAGAAATGCCTCGCAACTCGTTGATTATCCTGTTGGAAACCGTCGCGAGCAGCTCGTAGGGTAGCTCCGCCCAGTGGGCGGTCATGAAGTCCACGGTTTCGACCGCCCGCAACGCGATCACCCATTCATAGGCGCGGGCGTCGCCCACCACGCCCACCGACTTCACCGGCAGGAAGACCGCGAAGGCCTGCGAGGTCTTGTCGTACCAGCCGGACTTGCGCAGTTCCTCGATGAAGATGGCATCGGCCCGGGCCAGCAGCTCGGCGTACTCGGCCTTGACCTCGCCGAGGATGCGCACGCCCAGGCCGGGGCCCGGGAAAGGATGGCGGTAGACCATCTCGCGCGGCAGGCCGAGTTCGACGCCGATGCGCCGCACTTCATCCTTGAACAACTCACGCAGCGGCTCGACCAGGCCGAGCTTCATGTCCTCGGGCAGGCCGCCGACGTTGTGGTGGCTCTTGATGACGTG
>CBININ010000264.1:0-3135 GCA_966250755.1 uncultured Gammaproteobacteria bacterium
GCATGACCGAAGACCGTCTGATCGCCGCCGGCGCCACCCGCGAGGACGAGGCCGTCGAGGCGTCGATCCGCCCGCGGCGGCTGGAGGAATACCTCGGCCAGGCGCCCGTGCGCGAGCAGATGCAGATCTACATCGACGCCGCCAAGCAGCGCGGCGAAGCGCTCGACCACGTCCTGATCTTCGGCCCGCCCGGCCTCGGCAAGACCACCCTCAGCCACGTCATCGCCAACGAGCTCGGCGTCGGCCTGCGGGTCACCTCCGGGCCGGTGATCGAGAAGGCCGGCGACCTCGCCGCGCTGCTGACCAACCTGCAGCCGCACGACGTGCTGTTCATCGACGAGATCCATCGTCTGTCGCCGGTGGTGGAGGAAGTGCTGTACCCGGCGATGGAGGACTTCCAGATCGACATCATGATCGGCGAGGGCCCCGCGGCCCGCTCGATCAAGCTCGACCTGCCGCCCTTCACCCTGGTCGGCGCGACCACGCGCGCGGGCCTGCTGACGGGCCCGCTGCGCGACCGCTTCGGCATCGTCCAGCGGCTGGAGTTCTACACGCCGGAGGAGCTGACGCGGATCGTGCGGCGCTCGGCCTCGATCCTGGACATCGCCTGCGCGCCCGAGGGCGCCGGCGAGATCGCCAGCCGCGCCCGCGGCACGCCGCGCATCGCCAACCGCCTGCTGCGACGCGCCCGCGACTACGCCCAGGTGCGCGCCGCCGGCCAGATCACCAAGCAGGCGGCGGACGAGGCCATGGACATGCTGCGGGTGGACCCGGCGGGCTTCGACGAGGTCGATCGCCGCATGCTGCGCATGATCATCGAGAACTTCGAGGGCGGCCCGGTCGGCGTGGAATCGCTGGCGGCGGCCCTGAGCGAGGAACGCGGCACCCTGGAGGACGTGATCGAGCCCTACCTGATCCAGCAGGGCTACCTGGTGCGCAGCGCGCGGGGGCGGATGGCGACCTCCAAGGCCTACACCCATCTGGGCCTGCAGCCGCCGCGACGGCCGGATTTGTTCGAATGAGCGGGTCGATGTCCGACTCGCCGACTTCCATTGCACCGACGTTCAGCTTCCCGATACGCGTGTATTGGGAAGATACGGATGCGGGGGGCGTGGTCTACCACGCCAGCTACCTGAGGTTCCTCGAGCGCGGTCGCACCGAGTGGGTGCGCGCGCAGGGCATCGGCCAGCATGCGCTGCGGGCCAGCGACGACCTCGTGCTGGCGGTGCGCGACATGCAGATCGACTTCCTGCGCCCCGCGCGGCTCGACGACGAGCTGCGGGTGACCGTGGAACTGCTCGAGCGGCGTCCCGCCAGTTTCAGCGTCGCCCAGGAACTCTTCCGGGGCGACGAGTGTCTTGTCCGTGCGCGGGTCCGCATCGCGAGCCTGCGCGCGTCCACTTTCAAGCCCCGCCCCTTGCCGGGGTGGATGCTCGCCGGCCCGGAAGCCGGCGCGCCAACGACGGAGTAGCGCCACCATGACGATGCCCCTGTCCCTGCTTGCCGCCGCGGCCGCCGCGGTGCCCGTGGACCCGATCGCAACCGACGCCGCCGCGCCCGCGGTCGAGGCCGGCCTGAACTACCTCGACCTCGTGCTGCATGCGAGCTGGCCGGTGCTGATCGTGATGATCCTGCTGCTGGTCGCCTCGGTGATGAGCTGGTTCGTGATCTTCCGCAAGGCCGGCATCTTCCAGCGCGCCAACCGCGAGGCGGAGGAGTTCGAGGGCCGCTTCTGGTCGGGCGCCGAGCTCAATGCCCTGTACCGCACGGCCACCGAGCGCAACCGCGTGGTGACCGGGCTCGAGGCGATCTTCGAAGCCGGCTTCCGGGAGTTCACGCGCCTGCGCCAGCAGCACCGCACGATCGACGCCCGCAGCCAGCTCGAGGGCGCCCAGCGCGCCATGCGCGCGACCCTGGCCCGCGAGGTGGACCGGCTCGAGCACAACCTCGAATTGCTCGCAAATGTCGGCTCCACCGCCCCGTACGTGGGCCTGGTCGGCACCGTCTTCGGCATCATGATTTCCTTCCACGGCCTGGCCAACAACAAGCAGGCGACCATCGCCACGGTCGCGCCGGGCATCTCGGAGGCGCTGATCGCCACCGCGATGGGCCTGTTCGCCGCCATTCCCGCGGTGTGGGCGTACAACCGTTTCGCCACCCGGGTCGAGCGCCTGAGCGTGCGCTACGAGAGCTTCGCCGAGGAGTTCAGCTCGATCCTGCAGCGCCAGTCGCACGCGGACGATGCCGGCTAACCCCGGTCCTCGCCCTCGTCCGTTGAGTACGTTCCGTATGGAATCAGCAACATGAGCGCCGCCTTCTCCCGCCGCCTGCGCACCCGCAAGCTCAAGTCCGAGATCAACGTCGTTCCCTACATCGACGTGATGCTGGTGCTTCTGATCATTTTCATGGTGACCGCGCCGCTGCTCAACCTGGGCGTGGACGTGGACCTGCCGGACTCCACGGCCAAGGCGGTGCAAACCAAGAAGGATCCGGTCCTCGTGATGGTGGATGCCCAGGGCAATCTCAGCCTGAAGCTGCCCGACTCGAACCGCAAGCAGGTCACCGACACGCAGCTGGTGCAGGAACTGCAATCGCTGGTCGCGACCAACAAGGACATCGCCGTGCTGGTCGCCGGCGACGGCAAGGGGCCATACCAGCACGTGATGGATGCCATGGTGACCGTGCAGGCCGGCGGCGTCGAGAAGGTGAGCCTGCTGAGCAAGCCGCCCGAGGGCCCGTGACGCGATGGAGTCCGGCAGCGACCTGCGCGCCTTCCTGCTGTCCCTCGGCGTCCACGTGGCGCTGGTGCTGCTGCTGTGGCTGGGATTCGTGCTGCGGCTGCCGGTGAACGACGAGCCCGCGGCCGGCGAGCCGGTGCAGGCGACGCTGCAGTTGTCCAAGGCGGACCAGCAGCGGGTCGAAAAGCTGCTCGCGCAGGCCCGCAAGGACGAACCGCCCGCGCCGGCCCCCAAGCCGCCGCAACCCATCCCCGAGAAGAACCCGCAGGACAGCGAGACCCCGCTGCAGGAAAAGCCGCAGGCGCCCGTGGACCTCCCCGATCCGCAGGACCAGGAGAAGGTCGTGGCCATCGCCGACCTCGCCGCCGAGCGCAATCGCGAGCAGGAGGAGAAGCGT
>CBININ010000265.1:0-3131 GCA_966250755.1 uncultured Gammaproteobacteria bacterium
TACAGCCGGATGTGCCCCAACTGCTTCTCGACCGACAGCTTCTGCTGCGCGATCGACTCCTCCTGGTTCGCCAACGCCCGCTCCTGCGCGGCGAGCGCGGTGCGCTGCGCCGCCAGGGCCTCGCGCTGGTTGGCCAGCATCTCCTGGAGCGTCGCCAGGATCTCGTCGTCGCGCTGTCCCATGGCCTCGCCTCCCGCTAGCGGATCAGCACTGCCCGGATGAAGCCGTCCGGGTGGATCCGGTTCGTGACCCGCCCGCCCCGCACGCTGCCCTCGACGGTGATCTCGCCCTTGCCGGCCTCGAGCAAGCGCACTTCGCGGGTGCCCATGTGGGCGGTGGTGATGGCGAACTCGCGGTCGAGGTACTTCGGCAGCTCGCTCCAGGCGACCTCGTCGCCGCGCTGGGCCGGCGCGACTACCGCAGGAGCAGCGGTGGCAGTTGCGGCGGCCGCGGGCGACAGCGCGGCCGCCGGCAGGGCCGACGGCAGCGAGGGCGCAGCCGGCGCCTGCGGGGCCACGGCGACCGGTGATGCGACGATCGCCACCGGCACCGCGGCAGCGGCCGGCACGGCACCCGCCACGGATCCCTCCTTCACCATCGCCGCATAGGTCGTCATGCTGTCGTGCCCGGCCAGGGGCCGCGGCTGGATGCGGGCGAAGCCGACCAGCAGCTTGCGCCGCTCGCGTTCGAGCATGCCCTGCATCCGGGTGAAGGCCTCGCCGCTGTCGCGGGCCTCGTAGAAGATGTCGCTGTGCAGGGGCGTGCCGTAGCGGCCGCCGAAGCGGATCTCGCCACCGTTGCGCGCGAAGCCGGCATAGGCGTCCAGGCTTTCCTGGTCGACCGACAGGCCGCCGATGGCCAGCAGGCGCTTGACCGCGGCGACGTGGCGCTCGACGAAGGCGTCGGCAGCGATGCCGTCGCGCTTGGCGCAGAAGGCGTTGCGCGCCTTCACGAAACCCTGGTCCTCGACGGTCCATTCCTCGTCCGTGGCCAGGGTCGGCGTCAGGTCGAGCAGGTAGGGATTGACCTTGCTTGACAGGGCTTCATGGCGCAGCAGGCTCACCTTCGACACGCCGGGCGTCTCGAGCACCACGCGGGTCTCGAGCAGCCGGTCCTTGACCTGGTAATCGAACTCCAGCGTCGTCGGGCCGGGCGACAGGCCCATCGCTTCGAGCTCGCTGCGCAGCCAGACGTCGTCGTTCATGCAGCCCTCGGCCTCGAAGGGCGAGGCCGTGTCGGTGCCGAAGGGGCCGAGGTCGCCGAGGCTGGGATCCAGGCCGGCGTTGGAGGTGCCGCCTTCCAGGATCACGTGCAGCCGATCGGTGTCGGCGATCAGCTTGCGCCCGCGCAGGGTCTTGATCACCCAGCCCCACCCGGGCGTGTCCACGCGCAGGCGTTCGAAGGTGAGCTTGGCGTCCGCGTCCGGCCCGTAGGGCTCGAGTTCGAAGTCCTTGGCGACGAGGTCGCCGTTCCAGGCGAAGCGCGCGCCCTTGTACTTGCTGTCGGCACCGTTGCCGAAGGCGATCAGCAGGCTGCGGCCGACCAGGAAGTTGGCCTGCCACATCAGCACGAGCACCAGGCCGATCAGCACCGCCAGGCCGCCGAGGACGGTCATGACGGTGCGGGGAGAGACGTTCTTCGAAGCAGCGCGCGTTGCCATTGGATACCGACCGGGGAGAGTGGTCGGAGCCTAGCAAGGGGCCGATTCGCCGACAACACGCGCGGGGCCAAGCCCGCGGAAGAACGCCCAGATGGCGGGGTTCGCGCGTAGGAATAATCCTACGCGGGCCAGAGCCCCCGGATCGCCGCGATGCCTTGCGCGCCGTGGCCGCGGGCCTCGGCAACATCCTGCGGACGCATGCCGCCGAGCGCGTAGATCGGCAGGCTCACGCCCTCGCGCAAGGCGGCGAATCCTTCCCAGCCCATGGGCGCGAGGTCCGCATGCGAGGGCGTCGCCGCCACCGGGCCGAGCACCGCGAAGTCCGCGCCCAACGCTTCGGCCTGGCGCAGCTGCACGAGATCGTGGCAGGAGGCGCCGAGCGGCAAGTCGCGCGCGATGGGGCGCTCCGACAGCCGCATCAGCTGCGCGGACTTCAAATGCAGTCCGCAGCCCAGCCGGTCCGCCAGCGCGGCATCGCCGTTGACCAGCAACTGCGCGTCCGCCTGGTCGCAGAGGCGCTTGGCCTCGGCCGACAGCGCCAGGGTCTCGGCTTCCGGCAGGCCGGCGAAGCGCAGCTGTAGGCGGCGCGCGCCGGCATCCAGGGCGCGCTCGATGCGCGCGAGGAATGGCGCGCGGGCGCCGACCGTGGGCGGCGTGATGAGGTAATGCGGCGATTGCGTCAGCGCCGCGACCACCGGACGGTCGGCCGGCGGCATGGGATAGGTGTGCAGCTTCTCGGGCGGCGACCACGCCAGCGCCTGGTGTTCCTTGCCGCGCGGCTTGCCGGAGAACTTCGCCACCCGGTAGACGTCGAGCAGGATGCGCTTGGCGTGGTACTGCTGCGGCACCGCGATCAGCGGCTCCATGGCGTGGATGCGGATGCCGAGCTCCTCGTGGAGCTCGCGGTCCAGGGCCTGGAACGGGGTCTCGCCCTTCTCCACCTTGCCGCCCGGGAATTCCCAGGCGCCGGCAAGGTCGCGGCCGGCGGTGCGGCGGGCCAGCAGGATGCGGCCGCGGGCGTCGGTGAGGACGCCGGCGACGACGTGGACTAAGCCTGGACTTCGGTCAAACAAGCTGGCCGTGGCACTGCTTGTACTTCTTGCCCGACCCGCAGGGGCAGGGATCGTTGCGGCCGATCTTGGCGCCGGTGCGCAGCGTCGCCATGCCGGCGGCCGCGCCCGCGCCCATGGCGCCCATGGCGGCCTGCGCCTCGGCGGCCTCCTCGTCGGCGCCGTAGCCGCCCATGTCCGGGTGCTGGAACTGCATGCGGTTGGCCTGGGCCTCCATGCGCTGGCGGTCCTGCGCCTCGAGCTCGGCGATTTCCTGCTCGCTGCGGATGCGCACGCGCGCCAGCAGCTGGGTGACCTCGCGCTTGACCTTGTCCAGCAGCTCGGTGAACAGCTCGAAGCTCTCGCGCTTGTACTCCTGCTTGGGCTGCTTCTGCGCGTAGCCGCGCAGGTGGATGCCCTGC
>CBININ010000266.1:0-3125 GCA_966250755.1 uncultured Gammaproteobacteria bacterium
GTGCGAGGCGACGATCGCCAGCGCCGCCAGCCGCAGGCGGCGCTCGCCGCGCTCGTCCACCAGCGACACCCGCGCGACGAGCGCGTCGTCGCCGGGCGCGGCGCGGCGCACCTGCGCCAGGAAGCGGTGGTTGATCTCGTAGACGATCTCCAGGTGACGGGGCAGCAGGGCCTCGAACAGCGGCAGCGGCCAGGTCTCCAGCGCCTCTGGCATCAGGGTGTGGTTGGTGTAGCTGGTCGCCTCCTGCACGATCGCCCAGGCCGCGTCCCAGGCCAGGCCGTGTTCGTCCAGCAGCAGGCGCATCAGCTCGGCCGGCGCCAGCGCCGGATGGGTGTCGTTGAGGTGCACGGCATTGCGGCGGCCGAACTCGCGGATCGGCGCGCCCTCGCGCAGGTGCCGCGCCAGCATGTCCTGCAGCGAGGCGCTGACCAGCAGGGCCTCCTGCTTGAGCCGCAGTTCGCGCCCGGCCGGCGTGCTGTCGTCGGGGTAGAGCACCCAGTTGAGCGCATCGGCCTGCTGTTGCTGCCGGGCGGCGCCGGCCACGTCGCCGTGCGAGAAGGCCTGCAGGTCGATCGGCGCCTCGGCGCGCGCCTGCCACTGGCGCAGCGTGGCGACGTGTTCGCCATGGTGCGCCGGCACGATGAAGTCCACCGCCTCGGCGACCAGGCGCTCGGCGGGGATCCAGCGTCGTGCGCCGCCCTCGGTGACCACGCGCCCGCCCAAGCCGACCGGGTAGGCGAGGTCCGGGCGCGGCAGGTCCCAGCCGACCGCAGCCTGCAGCCAGGTCTCCGGCACCTCGACCTGACGCCCGTCCTGGATGCGCTGGGCGAACATGCCGTGGCGGTAGCGCAGGCCGTAGCCGAAGGCCGGCACGCCGAGTTCGGCGAAACTGTCGAGGAAGCAGGCCGCCAGGCGGCCGAGGCCGCCATTGCCCAGCGCGGCGTCCGGCTCGCGTTCGATCAGCGAGGACAGCGCCATGCCCTCCGGCAGCGCGCGTTCCAGCGGCTCGCGCAAGCCCAGGGCCGCCAGCGCATTGCCCAGCGCGCGACCCATCAGGAATTCCATGGACAGGTAATGCACCCGGCGCAGGCCGCCGGCGTCCAGGCGCTGGCGGTCGCCGGCCTGGGTCGCGGCCCAGCGCGCGGCCAGGGCCTCCCGGCAGGCCGCGGCGGCGGCGCGCAGGGCGGCCTCGGGCGTGGCGATCGCGGCCTGGGCCAGTTCGCGGACGAAGGCCGCCTCGAAGGCGGCGTCCGGGGTCGGGACGGTGAGGGCGGCGGGGCTTGTCTTGGCGATCACGGGCGGGCGCACTACTCTGGGGGAGACGAGGCCCGCGCGGGCGGGGTCGGCGGATTATCCGGGTTTGGTGGCGTTTTTGTAGTTTAATTACGCGTCGCCGTTCACAATGCCTAGAGTAGACGTCTCCCCGGCGCGCGGCCAGTGCCCGCCGATTGTGCGCTTGCAGCAGTCCTGGGCCTGTCCCTGTCGTTAAACTACATTCGAATCAGCACGAAGCCGCGGCACGGAGGGGTGACATGGCAGACGTAGCGCTGGCCGGGGTCGTCAAGGACTTCGGTCCGGTCCGGATCCTGCACGGGGTGGACCTGCAGATCCGCGATGGCGAGTTCATGGTCTTCGTCGGGCCCTCGGGCTGCGGCAAGTCCACCCTGCTGCGGGTGATCGCCGGGCTGGAGGAGATCAGCGCGGGCGAGCTGCGCATCGGCGGCCGGGTGGTCAACGACGTGCCGCCGGCCGACCGCGGCATCGCCATGGTGTTCCAGAGCTATGCGCTCTACCCGCACATGAACCTCTACGACAACATGGCCTTCGGCCTGAAGCTGGCCAAGGTGCCGAAGGACGAGATCGAGCGCGAGGTGCGCAACGCCGCGCGCCTGCTGCACATCGAGCACCTGCTGGAGCGCAAGCCCAAGGACCTGTCCGGCGGCCAGCGCCAGCGCGTGGCGATCGGCCGCGCGATCGTGCGCAAGCCCGAGGTCTTCCTTTTCGATGAGCCGTTGTCGAACCTCGACACTGCGCTGCGCGTGCGCATGCGCTACGAGTTCGCCAAGCTGCACCAGGACCTCAAGACCACCATGGTCTACGTCACCCACGACCAGGTCGAGGCGATGACGCTGGCCGACCGCATCGTCGTCCTCAACGCCGGCCGGATCGAGCAGGTCGGCTCGCCGCTGGAACTTTACGAACATCCCGACAACCTGTTCGTGGCCGGCTTCATCGGCTCGCCGCGGATGAACTTCATCCCGGCGCGGGTGGTGGAGCGCAATGCGCAGGGCGCCAACGTGCAGCTGGCCTCGGGCGAGGTGATCCACTGCGACGTGGATGCCGGCGCGGCCGCCATCGGCGACGAGGTCATGCTGGGTGCGCGGCCCGAGCATCTGCGCATCAACAACGGGCCCAACCTGATGACGGCGACGGTCACCTTCGTCGAGTCGCTGGGTTCGTCGACGCAGGCGTATTGCACCTTGGCCGGTGTCGAGGAAGCACTGACCTGTACCCTGAGCGGGCAGTCGCGGGTGAAGGCCGGCGACGTGCTGCCGCTGGGCGTGGCCGCGGCCGACGCCTACCTCTTCGCCGCCGACGGCCGCGCCTTCCCGCGCCTGCGTCGCGCCGCTCCCGTCGCGGGCGCGGACGCCGCGTGAGCCTGGCGGCGCCGGCGCCACGGCGGCCTGCGCCGCGGCTGGGCGCGCTCGCGCTCGGCCTGGCGCTGTGCCTGCCGTCGTTCGCGCAGGCCGGCGAACTCAAGCTGCTGGTGTGGATCAACGGCGACAAGGGCTATAACGGCCTGCAGAAGGTCGGCGATGCCTTCGCGCGCGAATCCGGCGTGCAGGTGACGGTGCAGCACCCGGAAGGCGCGCCCGACAAGTTCCAGAGTTCCACCGGTGCCGGCAAGGGGCCGGACATCTTCTGCTGGCCGCACGACCGCACCGGCGAGTGGGCGCGCTCGGGCCTGATCGTGCCGATCCAGCCGTCGCAGCGCGTGCGCGAACGGATCGATGACGCGGCCTGGAAGGCCTTCGAGTACCAGGGCCAGACCTGGGGCTACCCGATCGCCATCGAAGCCATCGGACTGATCTACAACAAGGCGCTGGTGCCGACGCCGCCGGCGA
>CBININ010000267.1:0-3062 GCA_966250755.1 uncultured Gammaproteobacteria bacterium
GCGGTGGCCAAGGTGGAGGAGATCCACTTCGACGCGGTGCTGCACGACTCGCACGAGGACGACCACATCCACCTGGCGCCGGTCGAATTCCCGAAACCGATGTTCGGGCTCGCGATCGAGGCGGCGACCCGCGGCCAGGAGCAGAAGCTCTCCCAGGCCCTGCACAAACTGGCCGAGGAAGACCCGGGCTTCCATGTGGACCACAATCCGGAGCTCAACGAGACGGTGGTGCGCGGCCTCGGCGAGTTGCACCTGCGGGTGATGCTCGAACGCATGAAGGAGCGCTATGGCGTGGACGTGAAGTCGCGGCCGCCGCGCATCGCCTACCGCGAAACCATCGGCAGCCCGGCCGAGGGCCACCACCGGCACAAGAAGCAGACCGGCGGCGCCGGCCAGTTCGGCGAAGTCTTCCTGCGGGTGGAGCCGCTGGGCCGCGGCGAGGGTTTCGAGTTCGTGGACGCGGTGAAGGGCGGCACCATCCCCGGCCAGTTCCTGCCGGCGGTGGAGAAAGGCGTGCGCCAGGTGCTGCATGGCGGCGCGGTGGCCGGCTATCCGCTGCAGGACGTGTGCGTGACAGTGTACGACGGCAAGTACCACCCGGTGGATTCCAAGGAGGTCGCCTTCGTCACCGCCGGCAAGAAGGCCTTCCTCGACGCCATCGGCAAGGCCCGACCGCAGGTGCTGGAACCCATCGTCGACCTGTCGGTGACCGCCCCCGAGGACCACATGGGCGACATCACCGGCGCCCTGGCCTCCAAGCGCGCGCGCATCAACGGCACCGACTCGG
The DNA here is from genome assembly GCA_966250755.1 of uncultured Gammaproteobacteria bacterium. Taxonomy (GTDB): domain Bacteria; phylum Pseudomonadota; class Gammaproteobacteria; order Xanthomonadales; family Xanthomonadaceae; genus Arenimonas. The sequence goes on from CBININ010000267.1 coordinate 788, forward strand.
CCCGCGACGGCGAGGTGCTGGTGAAGGCGCAGGTGCCGCTGTCGGAATTGCGCGAGTACGCGGCGGAGCTGAAGGGCGCCACCGCCGGGCGCGGGCGCTACGAGCTGGAGTTCAGCCACTACGAGCCGGTGCCGCCCCCGGTGCAGAAGCAGTTGATCGAGGCCTACAAGCCACGGCACGATGAGGACTGACGACAGGCGGGGTGCGGGATGGTTCGCGGGGCGAGGATGCGCAGCAGCAAGGCCGCGGACGCCGGGTCGGCGTACCGGCTCGAGGACATTCCCAACATCGGGCCCTCGATCGCCGACGACCTGCGCGCGCTTGACATCTTCGAGCCCGCGCAGCTGGTGGGACGGGATCCCTACGAGCTTTTTGCGCGGCTGACCGAGCGCGCCGGCATGGCGCTGGACCCCTGCCTGTGCGACTGCTTCATCGCCGCGGTGCGCTTCATGGAAGGCGGGCCGGTGCGCCCGTGGTGGTTCTACACGCCGGAGCGCAAGGCGCGGCTGGGCAAGCGGGCCGCCACCGTCGCGTGACCGCCGAGGCCGCGCGACGCGGCCGCGCGGGACTCAGTCCTTCTTCTTGCGCTTGGGCTGCAGCATCGTGCCCGTGCACTTGGGCGAGCCGCAGCGGCAGGCCCAGAGCTTCTTCAGGCGCGCGGTGTGCGGTTCGTCGAGGACGATGCCGTAGTTGTAGGTCAGTTCCTCACCGGGCTTGATCGCGCGGCGGGCCTCGATGAACACCGCGTCGCGCGCGGGATCCTCGTCCTCGTCCTCGACCAGCACGGCCTCGCAGTTCGGATCGCAGCTGTGGTTGATCCAGCGGGCGTCGTTGCCATCGACGTTCGCGTCGATCACATAAGTGTCGTTGAGCGTGAACAGGAAGGTGTGCCCGGTTTCCACGTCGCCCGAATAGACGCGGTCGACTTCCTTGTGGGTGCGCAGCCGGCCCTTGTACTGGATCAGGCGCTCGCCCTTGCGGATCGGGGCCACGGCGAAGACGCCGTTGCCATGGATTTGCGAACGGCGGGTGGCGATCTTGGCGGGCATGGCTCGAAGCGGCTGGGGAAAGCGTCCATTGTCGCCTACTTGGCCGCCGCGGTGCGCCCCTTCCGGACTCCGGGCTTCAGCCGCCGGTGGCCCCTGTTTGAGCGCACCCCGGGGATATCGTACAATTTTGGTCTGATTTGCCGGGCCGCCCGCATGCTGCGCGTCACCAAGCTCACCGACTACGCCACCGTCCTGATGACCGCCCTGGCCGAAGTTCCGGCACGGGTGCACAGCGCGGCCGAACTGGCCGAGCGCTCGCGGCTGGAGCCCACCACCGTCGCCAAGGTGCTCAAGCCCCTCGCCCACGCCGGGCTGGTGGAAAGCTTCCGCGGCGCGGCCGGCGGCTACCGGCTGGCGCGCGGGCCGGCCGCGATCACCCTGTTCGAGATCGTGGAGGCGATGGAAGGCCGGCTCGGCATGACCGAATGCTCCGGCGAGCACTCCACCTGCGAACTGGAGCCGCATTGCGGCGTGCAGGCACCCTGGCGCCGCATCAACGACGTCATCGCCGACGCGCTGCGCGGCATGAGTCTGGCGCAGATGCTGCCGCCGCCCCCGGCCCGGACGGCCCGGGCCATCCCCATGAAACTCGCGCAGGCCTGAGCCATGGCAACCGAACGCACCGAGATCGAACGCCAGCTCGAGCGCCGCTACGAGGCCGGCTTCGTCACCGACATCGAGTCCGACACCCTGCCCCCCGGCCTGTCCGAGGACGTGGTGCGCTTCATTTCGGCCAAGAAGAACGAGCCCGAGTGGCTGACCGAGTGGCGCCTGAAGGCCTACCGCCACTGGCTGACCATGCCGATGCCGGACTGGGCCAAGCTCAATATCGCGCCGATCGACCTGCAGGCGATCAGCTACTACGCCGCGCCGAAGAAGAAGTACAAGTCGCTCGACGAGGTGGACCCCAAGCTGCTGGAGACCTACGAGAAGCTCGGCGTGCCCCTGCACGAGCGCGCGCGTTTGGCGGGTGTCGCCGTGGACGCGGTGTTCGACTCGGTCTCGGTCGGCACCACCTTCCAGAAGGAGCTGGCCGAGAAGGGCGTGATCTTCTGCTCCTTCTCCGAGGCCGTGCACAGCCATCCCGAGCTGGTGAAGGCCTACCTGGGATCGGTGGTGCCGCCGGGCGACAACTACTTCGCCGCGCTCAATTCCGCCGTGTTCTCGGATGGCAGCTTCGTCTTCATCCCGCGCGGCGTGCGCTGCCCGATGGAGCTGAGCACCTA
>CBININ010000268.1:0-3043 GCA_966250755.1 uncultured Gammaproteobacteria bacterium
CTGCGCGCCACCGAGATCGGCGCCGAGCTGCTGCTCAAGGCCACCAAGGTGGACGGCATCTACGACGCCGACCCGAAGAAGCACAAGGACGCCAAGCGCTTCGAACACCTGACCTACGACGAGGTGATCCAGCGCAACCTGCAGGTGATGGACACCGCCGCCTTCGCCCTGTGCCGCGACAACCACGTGCCGCTGCGCATCTACGACATGATGCAGCCGGGTGCGCTGATGCGGATCCTGCGCGGCGAGCCGCTGGGCACGCTGGTCCACGGCCAGGCTGCCTGAGCGCCCGTGCGCGGGCACGAACACGAGCATCCGCACGCCGCATCGCCGACGGCCACCGCGACCGCCCGGTCGGCGCACCACCACGGCCACTCGCATCACGACCACGGGCACGGGTCCGATGCCACCCGCGCGTTCGCGCTGGCGCTGGCGATCAACCTCGGCTACACGGTGCTCGAAGCCGGCTTCGGCTTCGCCTCGCAATCGCTGGCGCTGCTCTCGGATGCACTGCACAACCTCGGCGACGTGCTCGGGCTCGCGCTCGCCTGGGGCGCGGCGCGACTGGCGCAGCGCAGGCCCACCGCGCGCCACACCTACGGCTGGCGCCGCGCGACCCAGCTTTCGCCGCTGGCCAACGCCGTCCTGCTGGTCGGCTTTTCCGGCGCGCTGCTGGGCGAGGCCCTGCGCCGCCTCGGCGCGCCGCCGCCGGTGCCGGGCACGACGGTGATGTGGGTCGCGGCGATCGGCATCGTCGTCAACCTCGGGACTGCCGCGCTGTTCCACCGCGACCAGGCCGGCGACCTGAACCGGCGTGGCGCCTACTTGCACCTGCTGGCGGATGCCGGCGTCTCGCTTGCCGCGGTGCTCGCGGGCCTGGGCATGTGGCGGCTCGGCTGGCGGTGGCTCGACCCCGCGCTCGCCGCGGCCGTCGCCCTGCTGGTCGCCTGGTCGGGCTGGGGCCTGCTGCGCGCCGCCTTCCGGCAGGCGATGGACGCGGTCCCGGAGCATCTCCAACTGGACGAAGTCCGGGCCCACCTGGAATCGATGCCGGGCGTGCAGGCCGTGCACCACCTGCACATCTGGCCCATCGGCGCCGCCGAGATCGCCCTGACCGCGCACGTGGTCCGTGCCGACGTCGCCGGGCACGACGCCTTCCTCGACGAAGCAGCGACGGCGCTGGCCGCACGTTTCGGGATCAACCACGCGACGATCCAGGTCGAACTCGGGCCGGGCTGCGCCCACGACCACGACGACCCCGCCCCGCATCACTGAGCCGGCCCCTGCCGGCGCGGGCCGGGCCGGCGCGGCCGGCATGGGATAGAATCCGGGCCTTGCCGAAATTCGCGGAGCCAGCATGCTGAACGACATCAAGAAGGACACCCAGGTACGCATGGCCAAGTGCGTGGATGCCTTCCGGCACGAGCTGACCTTGCTGCGGACGGGCCGCGCCACCACGGCCATCGTCGACCACCTGAAGGTCAACTATTACGGCTCCGACATGCCGCTCAACCAGGTCGCGACCGTGGCCGTGCAGGACGCGCGCAGCCTGACCATCACGCCTTGGGAGAAGGCGATGGTCGGCCCTGTGGAGAAGGCCATCCTCGCCTCCGACCTCGGCCTGACCCCGAACACCGCCGGCACCGTCATCCGCATCAACCTGCCGCCGCTCACCGAGCAGCGCCGCAAGGAACTGGCCAAGCACGTGCACCACGAGGGCGAGAACGCCAAGGTGGCGGTGCGCGGCGTGCGCCGCGACGGCATCCAGCAGGTCAAGGAAATGCTGAAGGAAAAGACCACGACCGAGGACGAGGCCCATCGCGCCGAGGACGAGATCCAGAAGCTCACCGACAGGTTCGTCAAGGACATCGACGACGCGGTGCGCGCCAAGGAACAGGAACTGATGGCGGTCTGAGACGATCGCCGGATGGAATCCTCCGCCCCGCCCGCACGCAAGCCCCGCCACCTGGCGGTGATCATGGACGGCAACGGCCGCTGGGCCGAACGCCGCCACCGCCCGCGCACCCTCGGCCACCGCGCCGGTGCGCGCGCGGTGCAGACCTGCCTGGACTTCTGCCTGGCCGAGGGCATCGGCGCGCTCACGCTGTTCGCCTTCTCCAGCGAGAACTGGAACCGCCCCGCCGAGGAAGTCGGCGCGCTGATGAAGCTGTTCCTGCGCATGCTCGACAACGAAGTCGAGGAACTGCACCGCCGCGGCGCGCGCATCGCCTTCATCGGCGAGCGCCGCGAGTTCCCGGCGGCGATCCAGCAGCGCATGGCGGCCGCCGAGGCGCTCACCGCCGGCAACCGCGCCATCACCCTGTGCATCGCCGCCGGCTACGGCGGACGCTGGGACATCGTGCAGGCCGCGCGCGCGCTGGCCGCCGACGCCGTCGCGGGACGCATCGCGCCCCAGGCGATCGACGAAGCCGCGTTCGCCGCGCGCCTGGCGCCGGCCGGCATTCCCGATCCCGACCTGTTCATCCGTACCGGCGGCGACCTGCGCATCAGCAATTTCCTCTTGTGGCAACTGGCCTACACCGAACTGTGGTTCACCGAGACCCTGTGGCCCGACCTCGACGCGACGGTGCTGCGCCAGGCCCTGGACGACTTCGCCAACCGCGAGCGTCGCTTCGGCCTGACCAGCGCGCAGCTTGCGCCCGCGGCGACGCCGGTGGCGCGCTCCGTCGGCGGCTCGGCATGAGCGCGCGTCGCAAGCGCGTACTCGCCGCCCTGGTGATGGCGCCGGTCGCCATCGGCGCCGTGCTGTTCCTGCCAACGCCGCTCCTCGCTGCCGCGGTCGCCGGGCTGATGATGGTGGGCCTGTGGGAGTGGACGCTGCTCTCGCGCACCACCGGTCGCGCCGCGCGTGCCGCTTACCTCGCCGCGAACATCGCGGTGATGACCGCGCTGGCCTGGAACGCCGGGCACGGGCTCGGCCAGCTGGTCGCGGTGGCGACCTGGGGCTCGCTGTGGTGGCTGCTGGCGCTGGCCTGGCTGGCGCGCTTCGACTTCGCTTCCGGCGGCGAGCCCTGGACGCGCG
>CBININ010000269.1:0-3028 GCA_966250755.1 uncultured Gammaproteobacteria bacterium
CGGCATCGTGCTGGTCGACCAGGACAAGTGCCGCGGCTGGCGCATGTGCGTGTCTTCCTGCCCGTACAAGAAGGTGTTCTACAACTGGGAATCGGGCAAGGCCGAGAAGTGCGTCGGCTGCTACCCGCGCGTGGAATCCGGCATGCCGACGGTGTGTTCCGAATCCTGCGTCGGCCGCATCCGCTATAACGGCATCATGCTGTACGACGCCGACCGCATCGAGGAACTGGCCAGCACCGAGAACGAGCAGGACCTCTACGAAGCCCAGTGCAAGATCTTCCTCGACCCGAACGACCCGGAAGTGATCGCCGCCGCCCGCGCCGAGGGCATCAACGAGGACTGGATCATCGCCGCGCAGAAATCGCCGATCTACAAGATGGCGATCGAGTGGAAGATCGCGTTCCCGATGCACCCGGAATTCCGCACGCTGCCGATGGTGTGGTACGTGCCGCCGCTGTCCCCGGTGCAGTCGCAGATCGACCAAGGCAACCTGCCGGTCGGCCCGGATGGCGCCATCCCGCTGGCGGGTTCCATGCGCCTGCCGGTGCAGTATCTCGCCAACCTGCTGACCGCCGGCAAGGAGGAACCCATCATCAGCGCGCTCAACCGCATGATCGCGATGCGCAGCTACCAGCGCTCGGTGCACGTGGAAGGCCAGGCCGACACGCGCGCGCTGGACAAGGTGGGCATGAGCGAGGCGATGGCTCTGGAAATGTACCGCTATCTCGCCATCGCCAACTACGAGGACCGCTTCGTGATCCCGACCGGCCATGCCGAAGTCACGCTGGACGACTTCCACGGCTTCCAGGGCCAGAACGGCTTCACCTTCGGCAACGACACCTCGGCCGGCGTCAGCAAGATCACGCTGTTCCCGCGCCGCCGCAAGGAATCGATGGAGCCGAAGGAACTGGCGCCTTCCGCAGACGAGTAACCAGGAGAACACCATGCAAATCTACAAACTGCTTTCCGTGCTGCTGGAATACCCCGAGCAGGAGCTGATCGACAACCTGCCGGCCCTGCCGGAGCGCCTGGCCGAGTGTTCCGACATCGATGACGCGGAACGCGTCGCGCTGTGCGCCTTCATCGACCACCTCGCCAGCACCCCGCTGACGCGGCTGCAGGAGGACTACGTGCAGACCTTCGACATGACGCCGGAGCACAGCCTGCACCTCACGCACCACCTGTTCGGCGACGACAAGAACCGCGGCCCGGCGCTGATCGACCTGGGCGAGCTCTACAAGGACTACGGCGTGGAGGTGCAGGGCAACGAACTGCCGGACTACCTCCCGCTGATCCTCGAGTTTGCCGCCTACCTCGATGACAGCGAGGCGATGGTCTTCCTGTCGGACGCCAACAAGGTGTTCAAGGTGCTGACCGACAACCTGAATAAAGCCGGCAGCCCGTATGCCGCGCTCATTTCCATTATCGAAGGACGGGCGACGCTCACCCGCCTGGCTGCCTGAGGAGCCCATCATGAACCTGCATAACTTCATCTATGGCGTGTATCCGTATATCGCGCTCTCCGTGTTCCTGTTCGGCAGCCTGGTGCGCTTCGACCGCGAGCAGTACACCTGGAAAAGCGATTCCAGCCAGTTGCTCTCCAAGGCCAACATGCGCGTGGCCAGCAACCTGTTCCATATCGGCATCCTCGCAATCTTCGGCGGCCATGCAGTAGGCCTGCTCACACCGCACAGCTGGTTCACCGGGCTCGGCGTGTCGGACATGGCGCACCAGATGGTCGCGATCTGGGCCGGCACCATCTTCGGCCTGCTGGCGCTGACCGGCGGAGCGATGCTGTGGCTGCGACGCATGTTCAACCGCCGCGTATCGGCCACGAGCCGCGGCACGGACAAGTTCATCCTCACCTGGCTGCTGCTCACGCTGATCCTGGGACTTTGCACGATTCCCGTGTCCATCGGCCATGCCAGCGAAGGCAATCCCGGCGTGATGATCGCACTGGCCGAGTGGGTGCAGAGCATCGTCTACCTGCACCCGAATCCGGCGCTGCTGGCGGAGGTGGATACCGTGTTCAAGGTGCACCTGTTCTTCGGCATGACGGTGTTCCTGGTATTCCCGTTCACCCGCATGGTGCACGTTTGGAGCGCGCCGTTCGGCTACCTCGGCCGGCCTTACCAGATCGTGCGCAGCAAGCGCAGCTTCCGCTAGGAAAAATGCCGATGCGCGACGTCAACAAGTTCGTCCAGGGCTTCAAGCGGTTCCAGCATCACTACCTGGGCGACCACCATGCGCTGTTCGACCGCCTCGTGGAGGAAGGACAGCGCCCGCGGGCCCTGATGATCGCCTGCTGCGACTCGCGCTGCGATCCGGCGCTGCTGACCGACTGCGACCCCGGCGACATGTTCGTGGTGCGCAATGTCGCCAACCTCGTGCCGCCATACGTGCAGGCGACCTTCTTTGCCGCGACCAGCTCGGCGATGGCGTTTGCCGTAAGCAACCTGGAGGTGGAGCACGTCATCGTGATGGGCCACGCCCGTTGCGGCGGGATCCGCACCCTGATGGCGAACCGCCCGGCGGCGTGCGACGAGGACGCGCTGATCGCCAAATGGCTGGGGATCGCGGCCGAGGCGCGCCAGCAGGTGCTGCAGGCGCTGCCGGGCAAGGAAGTCGACACGCAAGCCCGCGCCTGCGAACAGGCCGCCATCCTCATTTCACTGGAAAACCTGCTTTCCTACCCCTGGATCCGGCGCCGGGTGGAGGAGGGCAGCCTGACCCTGCATGGCTGGTATTTCGACATGGAGCGCGGGGAGCTGCTGCAATACCACCCCGCATCAGGCCGTTTCGAGGTGCTGGTGCCCAATCTCGGCCTGCACGGCGAAACGCCGTTCGAGCCGATCGTGACACCGGGCATGTAGAAGAAACGCCATCATTCATTGGGAGAGCATCATGAGCCGCAATAAAACGACGAATTCCCTGCTGGCCGCGCTGGCCTTCTGCAGCCTTGCCGTGCCCGCCCACGCCGCCGACCAGCCCGCCGCGCCTGGTTCGCTGCTGGAAGCCATCAAGGCCG
>CBININ010000270.1:0-3003 GCA_966250755.1 uncultured Gammaproteobacteria bacterium
CTTGATCAGGATGACGCGCAGGTCGCGCGACATCGCCAGCATCATCTTGCGGAAGCTCTCGGCATCGGCTTCCTGGCGGTCGCGGAACTGGATCTTGTCCAGCTTGGTGACACCGTCCACCAGCCCGGCCACGGCCTCGCCGAACTCGGACTCGATGGCGCCGCGCGGCAGGTCGGTGTCCTCGAGCGCGTCGTGCAGGATGGCGGCGCACAGGGTTTCGGCATCCATCCGCAGCTCGGCCAGGATGCCCGCCACCGCCACCGGATGGGTGATGTAGGCCTCGCCCGAGCGGCGGGTCTGGCCGGCATGCGCCCGGGCGCCGACTTCGTAGGCGCGGCGGACCCGCGCGACCTGGGCCGGATCCATGTAGTCGGCGAGCTTGTGCTCGAGCGCGCGCACGGCCTCCGGACACGGGTCCGGATTGGGCTGCAGCGCGGCGCCGGGCTGGGTCAGCGATGACATGCAGCCAGCCTACCCCGCGCGGCGCGCGGGCCGCAAACCAGCCTGCTGCAAACCTTGGGCCCGGAAACGAATCGGCCCCGCTCGCTGGAGCGGGGCCGCCGGAGTCGGTGCGAAGCGACCGTTCAGGTCGCCGCGAAATCCGTTGTCGCGATCAGTCGTCGCCGCCCTTGCTCAGGTCGTCGTCCACCACCTCGGCGGCAGCCCACTCCAGGGCCTCGCGCTCGGCGCGCTCGCGCTCGATCTTCTCGACCTCGTCGATCAGGGCCTGGTCGATCTTGCGGGCGGCGATCTCGCGCAGCGCCATCACCGTGGGCTTGTCCTGCAGCTCGGTGTTGTCCAGGGTCGGCTCGACGCCGGTGGCGAGCTGGCGGGCGCGCTTGGACGCCATCAGCACGAGCTCGAAGCGGTTGTCGACGACGGCGAGGCAGTCTTCTACGGTGATGCGGGCCATGGGGGTCTCCGGCAGGGCGCTTGGGCCCTTGCCAATCAATGGGTTGCGTCAGGACCGCGCATTATACATGCGGCGGGCCTAGTCCTCCAGCAGGGTGGCGATCAGCCCGGCGAAGCGCTGCTGCTGCAGGTGCCGCCGCTGCCGGCTGCCCAGGAAGATCGCCTGCATGTCGCGCACGGCGGCCTGGAAGTCGTCGTTCACGATCAGGAAGTCGAACTCGTCGAAGTGGCTCATCTCCTCCCGGGCGGCGGCGAGCCGGCGGGCGATGACTTCCTCGGAATCCTGGCCGCGACTGCGCATGCGCTGCTCGAGGGCCTGGCGCGAGGGCGGCAGGATGAACACGCTCAGGGCGTCGGGCACTTTGGCGCGGACCTGGCGGGCGCCCTGCCAGTCGATCTCCAGCAGCACGTCCTGGCCGGCGGCCAGCTGCGGCTCCACCGACTGCACCGCCGTGCCCTTGTAGTCGCCGTGCACCAGCGCGTGCTCGAAGAAGTCGCCCGCGGCGACCATGCGTTCGAACTCGGCCTTGTCCACGAAGTGGTAGTGCTGGGCGTGGCGCTCGCCCGGCCGCGGCGCCCGCGAGGTGTAGGAGATCGACAGCGCGATGCCCGGCGTATCCTTGAGCACGGCGTTGACGATGCTCGACTTGCCGGCGCCCGAAGGCGCGGCGACGATGAACAGCGTCCCGCGGACGGGGGCGGTGGTCGCGGCGCCATGCGGCGCGGCGGGCATCTCGCTACTCAAGGTTCTGCACCTGCTCGCGGAGCTGCTCGATCAGCACCTTCAGCTCGACTGCCGCCTGGGTGGTGCGGGCGTCGACCGACTTGGAGCCCAGCGTGTTGGCCTCGCGGTTGAATTCCTGCATCAGGAAGTCGAGCCGGCGGCCCACCGCCTCCGGCAGCGCCAGCACGCGGCGGGCCTCGGCGACGTGGCTGGCAAGGCGGTCGAGTTCCTCGTCCACGTCCATCTTCTGCAGGTTGAGCACGATCTCCTGCTCCAGCCGACCGGGATCGAGTGGCAGCTTGAGGTCGGCCAGTCGGGTGTCGAGCCGCGCGCGCAGGCCGGCGCGGATCTCCGGCAGCCACTCGCGCACCTGCGCGGCGATGCGTTCGATGCCGTCCACCCGCTCGCGCATCACCGCGGCGAGCTTGGCGCCCTCGCGCTCGCGGGCGGCGACGAATTCGACCAGGGTCTCGTCCAGCAGCGACAGCGCGGCGGCCTGCAGGCCGGCGGCATCGGGCTGCGCATCCTCGACCACGCCGGGGTAGCGCAACAGGTCGACGAAATCGACTGTCATGCCGGGAAACTGGCCGTGGTGCTTGCGCGCAAGCAGCGACAGTTGCGCCAGCAGGCCCTCGTTGACCGACAGCTCGCTGCGGGTCGAGGCCTCGGTGCGCAGCCGGAAGCCCAGGTCCACCTTGCCGCGCGATACCCGCTGGGCGACCCGCTCGCGCATCGCGCCCTCGGCGGCGCGCAATTCCTCGGGCGCGCGCACCGACAACTCGAGGAAGCGGTGGTTGACCGCCCGCAGTTCGCAGGCCAGCTGGCCACCCGTGACGGCGCGTTCGCAGGTGGCGAAGGCGGTCATGCTGCGGATCATTCGGGCTCCAAGGGGGCGGCGCGCGCCGGCAGGCTGGAGGCGAATGGTAATCTAGCCGGCCCCCGAATGCCGGATCCGACCATGCCTTCCGTCCAGCGGCCCAGCGGCCGCGCCTTCGACCAGTTGCGCCCGGTGACGCTGCAGCGCCAGTTCACCCGCCACGCCGAGGGCTCGGTGCTGGTGAGCTTCGGCGACACCCGCGTGCTGTGCACCGCCAGCGTGGAGAACCGCGTGCCGGGCTTCCTGCGCGGCAAGGGCGAGGGCTGGGTCACCGCCGAATACGGCATGCTGCCGCGCTCGACCAACGAGCGCATGGACCGCGAGGCCGCGCGTGGCAAGCAGGGCGGCCGCACCCTGGAGATCCAGCGGCTCATCGGTCGCTCGCTGCGGGCCTGCGTGGACCGGCGCGCGCTCGGCGAGCGCAGCATCACCCTGGACTGCGACGTGATCCAGGCCGACGGCGGCACCCGCACCGCGGCCATCACCGGCG
>CBININ010000271.1:0-2950 GCA_966250755.1 uncultured Gammaproteobacteria bacterium
GACCCTGCAGCAACTGCTGCTCGCTGCGATCGACGTCGGCGATTTGCCGCCGACCGCGCTGTCGTCCGAGGAACTGGCGGCGATGTTCGATCTGGAGGCGATCGCGGCCCAGGCGGATGGGCGCGTCGACGCGCTGATGGCCGACGTCCGACGGCGCGTGGAGACCCTGGCAGCGACGCCCTGGATCTGACGCAACGCGATACGAACTTCCGGGTCGCTCAGCGAGCGCGTCGCGCGCGAAGCGACAAATATCCCCATGCCGTCCAAGGGTTTCGGCAAAAAATTCTGGGCGTTTTGTCCCCTGAATTCGGCATCTGAACGAATCGCATCTGGTTACACCTGCAACAAAACCGCGGCCGGGAGGCCCGCCGGCAGGTCCCCGGGGATTCCGCAATATCGAACGGCGATGAGGGCTGACGCTGGTTTGCGGCGGGGTGCCCGGGATGTAACCGAATTCCCTCAAATGCGGGGTTTCGCCCTGGCAAGGGATTGACCCCGACCCGAACCCGGGACAGACCCGTAAGGTCAGGTACGCATTTGTTATCTATCGTAGCGCCCGGCAGTAATTACTTTGAGTGGGCCATAGACTCGCCCTTGATAACCAAGCAGTCTGGAGTTGGGAATGAGCGACGAATCTCACCTGTCGAGCATCGAACTGGAAACGCCCGCAAGCCCTTTGCAGGCGCTGCAATCCGTTCGCGCGGAGATTCCCTTCGTTCGGTCCGACTCGGTGGAGCTCGTCACGCGCGAGACGGCCTATGGCCGCATCGAAATCCGCGCGCTGATGGAAGGCGCTGGTCATTCCCTGCTGGAGCGTCGCTACGCGTCACGGGGTTACAGGCTGAGCCGTTCCGCGGACGTGACGCTGGGCGCTTATTGGGAAGGCCGCTTGGTCTCGACGCTGGGATTGCGGCGGGACAGCGGCAACCTCGCCGCGGACCAGAGCTTCCCGCTGGAAATGGCCGGCATGCGCCAGCAAGGCTGGCAGCTGTGCGAATTCACCCGCCTGGCCGCGGATCCGGAAGGCCCGTCCAAGCTGGTGCTGGCCAGCCTGTTCCACCTGGCCTACCTGCATGCGGCCCACCATTGGGGCGCCGAGTTCCTGGTGATCGAGGTCAATCCGCGGCACAAGGCCTTCTATCGCCGCATGCTGGATTTCCAGCCGCACGGCGAGGAGCGCCTGCACCGCAGCGTCGGCGCGCCGGCGGTGCTGATGAGCCTGTCGCTCGCCTATGGCGCGAGCAAGGTCCGCGAGTACGGCGGCACGCTGAACGAGGACGAAGGGCGCTCCCGCACCCTCTTCCCCTATTTCTTCTCGACGGACGACGAGCCCGAGCTGCTGAGCAAGCTCGCGGACGTCTACGGCTACGACGCGTGAGCGTCGCGCGCCTCAGGCCTGCAGCCAGTGCAGGCTGAACCAGCGCTGATCGTCGGTCCAGTGGGCTGACGGATGGAAGCCCGCTTCCCGCGCCAGTGCCTGGAAGCTCTCGGCGCTGTACTTGTACGAGTTCTCCGTGTGCAGGCTTTCGCCGGGCACCAGCGTGTAGCGCCGTCCCTGCAGCTGCAGCTGCTGTTCACCGCGAGGCAGCAGGTGCATCTCGATGCGGTGCTTGCGCGGGTCGTAGAACGCGTAATGGTCGAAGCCGGCGGGGTCGCACTCCAGGCCCAGCGCCCGCTGCGCATGCCGCAGCAGGTTGAGGTTGAAGCGCGCGGTCACGCCCTGGGCGTCGTTGTAGGCCGCATGCAGGCGCGCCGGCTCCTTGATCAGGTCGACGCCGATCAGCAGCGCGCCGCCGTCGAGTTCCTCGCGCAGCAGGCGCAGGAACTCGAGCGCCTCGCCCGGATCGAAGTTGCCGATGCTCGAGCCCGGGAAGAAGCCGATGCGCCGGCCCTCGGGCGGCGCATCGGGCAGCACGTGGGGGCGGGTGAAGTCCGCCACCACCGGCAGGATGCGCAGCGCCGGCTGCTCGCGTTGCAGCGCCTCGCAGGCCGCCAGCAGGTGCGGGCCGGAGATGTCCACCGGCACGAAGCTGAGCAGGCGCGTCGCGCGCTCCAGCAGCAGGCGCACCTTCACGAGCGCGCCGGCGCCGTACTCGATCACCTGGGCGTCCGGGCCCATGCGGTCGGCGATGTCGCCGGCATGGCGGCGCAGCAGCGCCAGTTCGGTGCGGGTGGGGTAGTACTCGGGCAGCTCGCAGATCTGCTCGAAGAGCGTCGAGCCCTGCGCGTCGTAGAAGTACTTGGGGGAGATCGTGTGCTCGGGGCCGGCAAGCGCGGCGTGAAGGTCCTCGGCGAAGCTGCTCATGCGTGGGTCTCCGCGCGCGGGCGCGCATCGCGGGCCAGTCGCAGCCCGGTGAACTGCCAGCGCGCGGCCGGCGGGAAGAAGTTGCGGTAGGTCGGTCGCGTGTGGCCGGGCGGGGTGGCGACGCTGCCGCCGCGCAGCACCAGCTGGCCGACCATGAACTTGCCGTTGTATTCCGAGGCGGCCCCCTCCAGCGGCTGGAAGCCGGGGTAAGGGTGGTAGGCGGAGCGGGTCCACTGCCACGCCTGGTCGTGCAGCTGCGCGATGCCGGGCAGCGCGGACGCGGCCTCCCACTCCTGCTCGCTGGGCAGGCGCGCGCCGGCCCATTCGGCGTAGGCGGCGGCCTCGTAGAAGCTGAGCTGCATCACCGGCGCGGCGGGATCCAGCGGCCTCAGGCCATGCAGCCCGAAGACGGCCCAGCGCGAGGAGGCATCGCTCGCGCGCGCGTCGAGTTCGCCATCGCCATTGCCATCGCTCGCGTCGACCCAGTACAGCGGTGCCCGCCACGCCTGGGCCTGCACCGTGGCCCAGCCGTCGGACAGCCACCAGCGCGGCTCGCGATAGCCGCCGTCGTCGATGAAGCGCTGGAACTCGCCACAGGTGACGAGCCGGCTCGCGATCTCGAAGGGCTCGAGCCAGACGCGATGC
>CBININ010000272.1:0-2881 GCA_966250755.1 uncultured Gammaproteobacteria bacterium
GCGAGGACGGCGGCGTGTCGCGGCGCGTGCTCGGCTACTTCCTGACCTGGATGGCCGAGCGCAAGTCGAAGGTGTTCCTGGTCGCCACCGCCAACGCCGTGCACGAGCTGCCGCCGGAATTGCTGCGCAAGGGCCGCTTCGACGAGATCTTCTTCGTCGACTTGCCGGCCGCCGGCGCCCGCGGCGAGATCTTCCGGCTGCACCTGGACAAGCGCAAGGTGGACTGGAGCGAGTTTTCGCTCGATGCGCTCGCCGAGGCCAGCGCCGGGTTCTCCGGCGCCGAGATCGAGCAGGCCATCGTCAGCGCGCTGTACGCCGCCCACGCCGAGCGCCTGCCGGTGGACGAGGCGCGGCTGCTCGGCGAGATCCGCGGCACCCGCCCGCTGTCGGTGCTGATGGCCGAGCAGGTCGAGGCGCTGCGCGAGTGGGCACGCTCGCGCACGGTGCCGGCGGACTGAACAGCCGGCCGGGGCCTGAATACGGTCGCTTACCCCGCCTGCTGCCATTCAGTCCGGCGGCGTCATCCTGAATCCCGGGCCGACGAGCACCCCGCCGCGCTGACCGCGGCGCGCGCCGATTGCCGTAGACCTGCATTGACAGCACGCGCACGACAACGAGGCATGGACGCCGCATGGACACGCACAAGCACCCGCATCCCATCACCCCGCGCCGCCTGACCCGGCTGCCCGAGGAACCCACCCGCTCCGACTACCTGTGGTGCCTGATCTGCGAACGCGCCTACTCGCGGCGCCGCGGCGCGCGCGACGAGGCGCAGCTGTGCCCCTACGACGACTGCAAGGGCCGCCAGGTGTTCTATTCCTGGGACTGGAACCGCACCCGCAAGGTCAACCCGAGCTACCCGCCAGAGCCGCGGCTGGGCCAGGTCTACCCGCTGTTCGGGCGCCCGCCGGTGTCCGAGGACAACTAAAGGGGCCCGCCATGGCCGCGTCGGTGTCCTTTCCGCGCATGCGTTCGATCGAACTGCCCTCCGTGGTGCGCCCGCCGGCGCCGGCCGCGCCCGACGACCGGCTCTGGTGCGTGGTTTGCGAGCGCACCTTCCACGCCCACCAGCAGCGCAACGAGGACGGCCTGCTGCTCTGCCCTTACCTCGGCTGCGAAGGTGGCCGCCTGTTCGAACCCTGGAGCTGGGCCTGGGTGCGGCAAGCCAATCCGCACTACCCGCTGGAGCCGCTCGAGGACGTGACCTACCCCTATTTCGGCCGCGAGGGCGAGTCCCATCGCGACCCGGACTGATCGCGAGCCGCGGCGACGGCGGCGGGCGGCCACGCCCGTGCCCGCCGCCGCGGCCGGGCCGGTGAAAGCGGCCGCCGACAAGGTGCCGGTGGAGAAGCGCGTTCGGGGCGCGCACGGCGCCTTGCTGCCGGCCCTGCTCCGGCGCTTCATCGACGCCGACCTCGCCTCGCAGTCGGCGGCGCTGGCCTTTTCGGCCATCCTGTCGCTGGCACCGCTGCTGATCCTGCTGCTGTGGTTCACCCAGACCCTGCTACCCAGCGGACAGCAGGCCCTGCTCGACCAGATCGCGCTGCTGGCCGGCGACGAGGGCCGGCGCGTCGCCGGCGCGATCCTCGATGCCGCGCGCCGCACACCGGATCCGCGTTCCATCGCCGGCTGGGGCAGCATCGCCTTGCTGCTGGTGGGCGCCAGCGCGGTGTTCGCGCAGTTGCAGGACGTGCTCAACCGGATCTTTCGCACCGAGGCCGATCGCCTGCCCGGGCTGCGCGCCTGGCTGCGCAAGCGGGTGTTCTCCTTCGGCCTGCTGCTGGCGGTGGGCTTCCTGCTGCTGGTGTCGCTGACGGTGAACACCGCGTTGCAGCTGGCCTTCGCGCGGGTGGACTGGATGCTGCCGGTGCTGGCCCAGCTGGCCGGCTTCCTGGTCTACACCCTGGCCTTCGCGTTGATGTACCACTACGTGCCCGACCGCTCGGTGCGCTGGCGGATGGCCGCGCTTGGCGGTGCGATGACCGCCGCCATGTTCGCGGTGGGGCGCTACGCCATCGCGCTCTACCTCGAGCGCGCCAACCCCGCCTCCGCCTACGGCTCGATGGGCACGCTGGCGCTGGCGATGGTGTGGATCTATTACGCCGGGCTGGTGGTCTTCCTGGGCGCGTTGATCACCGCGGTGCTGGACGAGCGGCGCACGGCCCGTACCGGTTCACACGCGCGGGGCCGCGCCGGCGGATAATGGCGGCATGCCGCTGGACACCTTCCACCCGGCCGTCGCCGCGTGGTTCCGGGCGGCGTTTCCCGGCCCGACCGAGGCACAATCGCAGGCGTGGCCGGCGATCGCCGCGGGTCGCCACACGCTCGTCGCCGCGCCGACCGGCTCGGGCAAGACGCTGACGGCCTTCCTCGCGGCGCTCGACGCCCTGGTACGCGCGGGCCTGGACGGGACGCTCGAGGACGCCACCCAGGTCGTCTACGTTTCGCCGCTGAAGGCGCTGTCCAACGACATCCACCTCAACCTCGAGGCGCCGCTGGCCGGTATCCGCGAGCAGTTGAAGGCGATGGGGCTGCCGGACGTGGACATCCGCACCGCGCTGCGCACCGGCGATACGCCGCAATCGGAGCGCAACGCGCTGCGCAAGCGCGCGCCGCACATCCTGGTCACCACGCCGGAATCGCTGTACGTGCTGCTCGGTTCCGAGTCGGGCCGCAAGATGCTGGCCGACACCCGCAGCGTGATCGTGGACGAGATCCACGCGGTGGCGTCGAGCAAGCGCGGCAGCCACCTGGCGCTGACGCTGGAGCGACTGGAGGCGCTGGCCGGGCGACCCCTGCAGCGCATAGGCCTGTCGGCCACCCAGAAACACATAGAGGAGGTCGCACGCTTCCTGGTCGGCGCGGGCCACGTCGGCGACGA
>CBININ010000273.1:0-2874 GCA_966250755.1 uncultured Gammaproteobacteria bacterium
CGCACCAGCTGCGCGGTGATGCGCACCTTGTCGCCGGACTTGCGCACGCTGCCTTCCAGCACGGCGGCGACATGCAGCTGGCGGCCGATTTCCTGGATGCCGATTTCCTTGCCCTTGAACTGGAAGCTCGAGGTACGCGCGATCACCCGCAGCTTCGGCACCTTGGCCAGCAGGTTGAGCAACTCCTCGCTGATGCCGTCGGAGAAGTAGTCCTGCTCCTTGTCCGAACTCATGTTCTGGAAGGGCAGTACGGCGATGGATGGATCGGTGGCGAGGTCGGGAATGGCGGCGGTGGCGGCCGGAAGGGGGGTGCCCGTGCTGGGCGGGGCGTAGCCGTTCGGCGACGGCGCCGGCCCCCACACGACCCACGCCACCAGCCCCGCCAGCACCGTCGCGCCCGCACCCACCATGTACCAGCGGGTCCGCGGCTTCGCGGTGCCCAGCACGCGGGTCGCCGCGACCTGGCCGCTGGTGGTGTTGGTCAAGGGCTCGAGTTGCGCGCGCATGGCCTCGGCGCTCTGCCAGCGCTCGCCGGGGGACTTGGCCAGCGCGCGCTGCAGGACCGCCACCAGCGCCGGCGGCACCTCCGGACGCGCCTCGGTGATCGGCGCGGGCGGCATGGTGATGTGTCGGGTGAGGATGGATTCCGCGCCGCCACCGGCGAAGGGCGGGCGGCCCGTCAGCAGTTCGTAGCCGACCACGCCCAGCGAATAGATGTCGGCGCGATGGTCCAGGTCGGCATCGCCCCGCGCCTGCTCGGGCGACATGTATTCGGGCGTGCCCATCGCCAGGCCGATGCTGGTGCTGGACCGGCGCGAGCCGGCATCGCGGATGGCCTTGGCAATGCCGAAATCCATCACCATCACGTGTCGGCCCGACAGCATGATGTTCTCGGGCTTGATGTCGCGATGCACCAGGCCGCGCTCGTGCGCATGCGCCAGCGCATCCGCCACTTCGGTCAGGATGCGCGCGACGTCGCTGACGGGCACGGGGCGGCCTTCCTGGAGTCGCTCGCGCAGCGACTGGCCCTCTACCAGCGGCATGACGTAGTACAGGAAGCCGCCGGCCTCGCCGGAGTCGTAGACGGGCACGATGTGGGGGTGGTGCAGGCGCGCCGCGATCTCGATCTCGTCCTGGAAGCGCTCCGGACCCACCGCGGCGGCCAGGTCGGGACGCAACACCTTGATGGCGACGCGGCGGTGATGCTTGAGGTCCTCGGCGGCGTAGACCGTGGCCATGCCGCCCGCGCCTAGCTCGCGCTCGAGGCGATAGTGCTCCGCCAGCGCGAGCGCGAGTTTTTCGGGAACCGTATCCACCCCTGAACGCCCCTGGTCACGGCCCCTCGGGGAGGCCGGGCCTTACCTTACCGCAAGACAGGGCTCGTCTGGCCGTCTGCCGAGCGCTACCGCACCACTGTCTGCGGCAGCTTCACCTCGAACTTCACCTTCGCCAGCGCCTCGGGCGCCAGGCCAAGTTCGCGGAGCAGGGGCGACCAACGCGGGTCCGCGTGCAGGTTGTCGAGCAGGGGATTGGTGTGGATGCCCATCAACTCCGGATCCTCGGCCTTGCGTGCGCGCTCGAGCCACGCGAAGGCGGCGTCGGCGTCCTTGCGCAGCGCGTGGATCTCGACGACGCCCATCGGGTAGACCGTGGCGTACTTGGCCTCGAGTTCGCGCAGCTTGGCGTCCGCGACGGCCCGATTGCCCGCCATGAACTCGACCTGGCTTTCGACCGTCAGGCGCGAGCTCTCGTCGGGCTCGTCCTTGGCGGTGCGCCGGGCCTGGTCGAGCTTGCCCTGCATCATCTGCGCCTGGGCCATGGCCGCGCGCAGGAAGGGGGTGTCGGGCGAAAGGATCAACGCGACCCGGCAGGCGGCTTCCGACGGCGCGGGGTTGCCGGCCAGCAGTTCGCCCACGCACAGGTTGGCATGGGCTTGCGGGTTGGCCGGATCCACCCGCGCACCAAAGCGGCGGATAGCCAGTACGTCGTTCACCCGGCCGAGTCGGGACAGCAACGCGGCGGAATTGGACAACACCGCCAGCTGGTTGGGCGCCAGGTCGAGCGCGTGCTGGTAGTGGGCCGCGGCGCCCTGGATGTCGCGGCGGCTCAGCGCCAGCTGGCCGAGGTAGGTGTGCGGCGTCGCCAGTTGCGGGTCGAGCGCGATGGCCTTGCGGGCCGCCTGTTCGATCAGCGGGTTCGCCTCGGCGGCCGGGCGCTCGAGCTGGTTGCGCTGGTTGAGGTAGCACCGCGCCAGGCCGGCCCAGGCGCGTGCCTCGTTGGGGCTCTGCGCCAGCACCTCCTGGTAACGCGCGATCGCCTCCGCGCGCGACCCGGGCGTGTTGCGACTGGCCAGCGCGTCGGCCTGGATCAGCAGCGGGTACACCGCCGGATTGGCGAGTCGCAGCTTCGGCGCCTCGCCCAGCAGGGTCAGCTTGAGCTTGTCCACCACCGTGGCGGCGATCTCGTCCTGCACCTTGAAGACATCGTCGAGCCGGCGGTCGTAGGTTTCCGACCACAACTGCACGCCGTCCTTCGCGCGGATGAGCTGCGCGGTGATGCGCACCGTGTCGCCGGACTTGCGCACGCTGCCCTGCAGCACCGCGGCGACGTTGAGCTTGCGGGCGATCTCCTGGATGCCCATTTCCTGGCCGCGGAACTGGAAGCTGGAGGTGCGGGCGGTGACGCGCAGCTCCGGCACCTTGGACAGCAGGTTGAGCAGCTCCTCGGCGATGCCGTCCGAGAAGTAGGCCTGCTCCTTGTCGGAGCTCATGTTCTCGAAGGGCAGCACGGCGATGGACGGGTCGGTGGCGATCTCCGGGATGCCGGCGGGTGCGCCGGGCTGCGTGGATGCCGCCTGCGCGGCAACGGCCGGGG
>CBININ010000274.1:0-2831 GCA_966250755.1 uncultured Gammaproteobacteria bacterium
CGGCCGGTGATCGGCAACGACGGCTGGGAATCGAGCGCCACCGACATCATCGGCATCCACGACTACGACGCCAATGTCGAGCAGATGCGCGCGCGCTACGGCCAGGAAAACCCCCAGCAACTGTTCGACCGCCGCCGGCCCGGCGGCCGCATCCTCACCCTCGACGGCTACCCGCACCGCGGCCAGCCGGTGGTGCTGAGCGAATTCGGCGGCATCGCCTACGCCAAGCCCTCGGGAAGCAAGGAGTGGGGCTACTCCACGGCCGAAGGCGACGAAGACTTCGCCCGCAAGTTCACCGCCCTGCTCGAAGTCGTCAGCACCACGCCGATGTTCAGCGGGTTCTGCTACACGCAATTTGCCGACACCTTCCAGGAGGCGAACGGCCTGCTGCACGCCGACCGCACGCCCAAGATCCCGATCGCCAGCATCGCCGCCGCGACCGGCATCTCGCGCCTGCACATCCCCGGAGGCGTCTGATGCAACGCGTGGAGCTCTCCAAGCCCGACGGCCGCAGGCTGTGGCTGTACGCGGACGCACCGATGAAGCACGTCGGCGCGGCTCCGAGCCCCTTCCAGGACCCGTTGCCCGGCCATCCGCACCTGCGCTGGCATCCGCTGCGTGGCGAGTGGATCACCTACGCGGCCTATCGCCAGGACCGCACCTTCCTGCCGCCGCCCGAGTACAGCCCGCTGGCGGTGACCCGCGACCTTGCGCAGCCGACGGAACTTCCCGCCGGTGACTGGCAGGTGGCGGTGTTCGACAACCGGTTTCCGTCCCTCGCGCCCGATGCCGGCACGCCGCCGCGCAGCATCGTCCCCACCGCGCCGGGCACGGGGAAATGCGAGGTGGTGGTCTTCACCCAGGATGCGCAGGCCTCGCTCGGAACGCTACCGCTGGCGCGCATCGAGCTGCTGCTGCAGGTATGGGCCGATCGCTGCGACGCCCTGGGCACCGAGCCGGGGATCGACTACGTGTTGCCCTTCGAGAACCGAGGCGCCGAGGTCGGCGTGACCCTGCACCATCCGCATGGGCAGATCTACGCATATCCGCAGGTGCCGCCGGTGCCCGCGCGCATGCAGGCCACCGCGCGCGAGTACCTGCAGCTGCACGGGCACGGGCCGTTGGAAGCGCTGATCGCCGACGAGATCGCCGACGGCCAGCGCCTGCTCTACCTCGGCCCGCATGCCGTCGCTTTCGTGCCGGCCTGCGCACGCTATCCCTATGAAGCCTGGGTCGCGCCGAAACGCGCGGTGCCGACCTTCTCCGCGCTCGACGACGCCGAGCGGACCGACCTCGCGCGTGCGCTCAAGACCGTGCTGGGGCAGTACGACGGGCTTTGGCAGCGGCCGCTGCCCTACCTGATGGCCTGGTATCCCGCGCCGACCGACGGCGAGGCGCATCCGGAAGCGCACCTGCACGCCGAGTTGTATCCGCCCTACCGCACGCGCGATCGCCTCAAGTACCTCGCCGGCACCGAGCTGGCGGCGGGTTGGTTCGCGATGGACACCTTGCCCGAACGCAGCGCGCACGAGTTGCGCCAGGTGCCGGTGGCGCTGGATCCGCCGTGAGCCTGGCCGCGACCATGCGCAGTTTCGAGGCGATCTACGGTCGCAGGCCGGCAGTGGTCGCCGATGCCCCCGGCCGGGTGAACCTGCTCGGCGAACACACCGACTACAGCGAGGGCCTGGTGCTGCCGACCACCATCCCCCAGCACACCCGCGTCGCGGTCGGACCCGCCGAGGCGCCCGGCGTCATGCTGCATTCCGAGGCGCTGGGCGGGCGCCTGCACTTCGGCCTGGACGTCTGTCCGGACGAGCACTTCGCCCAGTACGCCTACGGCTGCCTGCGCCTGCTCGCCGACGCCGGCCATGCCATCCCGCCGATGCAACTGCTGGTGTCGGACACGGTGCCGATGGGCCTGGGCCTGTCGTCGAGCGCCGCACTGGAAGTCGCCCTGTTGCGGGCTTTGCGCGAGTGGCTTCACCTGGACGTGGACGACGTGGCAATCGCGTTGCTGGCGCAGCGCGCCGAGGTCGGCTACGCCGGCGTGGCCTGCGGCGTGATGGACCAGATGGCCTCCAGCGTAGGTCGCGACGGCATGATGCTGTTCCTGGATACGCGCTCGCTCGAGCGCCGCCTGTTGCCGCTGCCGCCGGCCACCGAGGTACTGGTGCTCGACTCCGGCCTGCCGCGGAGCCTGCACGCCAGCGCCTACAACCAACGCCGCGCCGAATGCGCGGAGGCCGCGCGGCTGCTCGGGCTGGATACGCTGCGCGACGCCCAGGTGGGAGACTGGGAGCGACTGCCCATGCCCTACGCGGCGCGCTGCCGGCACGTGCTCGAGGAGAACGCGCGCGTGGTCGCCTCGCTGGCGGTCGACGCCGCGGGATTCGGCGTGCTGATGAACGCCTCCCACGCCAGCCTGCGCGACCTGTTCGAGGTGTCGGTGCCGGCCCTCGATGCGCTGGTCGAGGCCCTGCAGTCGCACCCGGACGTGCACGGCGCCAAGCTCACGGGCGCGGGCTTCGGCGGCGCCTGCGTGGCGCTGTGCCGCGAGGGCGGCGCGGCGCGCGCGTCTGCCGACGCGCTGGCGAGCTACCGCGGCCTGGGCTTCCGGGGCCGCCAGCTGGTGCCGCTGCCGACCTAGCGTTTCGCCGGCCGCTTCCAGCCGGGAATGCTGGCCTGCCGACCGCGCGCGATCGTGAGTTGGCCCTCGGGCGCGTCCCGGGTGATCACCGAGCCGGCGCCGATGGTGGCGTTCGCACCGATGCTGACAGGCGCCACCAGCGCGCTGTTGGAACCGATGAAGGCGCCGTCACCGATCTCGGTCA
>CBININ010000275.1:0-2805 GCA_966250755.1 uncultured Gammaproteobacteria bacterium
ATGGCCGACCATTTTACGCGGCCTGCGTGCGGTGCTCGCGCTCGTAGCGTGCATCGGTGGAGAGGATGACCGCACCGCCCAGGCAGGCGCCGCCGTCGTAGAACACCACCGACTGGCCGGGCGTGACCGCGCGTTGCGGCGATTCGAAGGAAACCCGCAGGCTGCCGTCGTCGCGCACCTCGACCTCGCACGCCTGGTCGGCCTGGCGGTAGCGGGTGCGCGCGGTACAACGCAGGCGCGAGGCGGGCGGTTCACCGGCCACCCAGTGCGCGGGCTCGCTTTCGAGCAGGGTCGACAGCAGCCAGGGGCTGTCGCCGCCCTGGTCCACCACCAGCACGTTGGCCGCCAGGTCCTTGCCGACCACGAACCAGGGTGCCGCCGGCCGGCCGCGTACGCCGCCGACCTGCAGGCCCTCTCGCTGGCCCAGCGTGTAGTAGAAGACGCCCTCATGGCGGCCGACGACGGCGCCGTCCACGCTGCGGATCTCGCCCGGTTGCGCCGGCAGCCAGCGCGACAGGAATTGGCGGAAGTCGCGCTCGCCGATGAAACAGATGCCGGTCGAGTCCTTCTTGCGCGCCGTGGGCAGCGCCTGCTCGAGCGCGATGCGCCGGACCTCGGCCTTGGGCAGGTGGCCGACGGGGAACAGCGTGGAGGCCAGCGCCTCCTGCCCGAGCTGGTGCAGGAAGTAGGTCTGGTCCTTGTCGGCGTCCACGCCGCGCAGCAGGCGCCAGCGCCCGCCCGCGTGCTCCACCCGCGCGTAGTGGCCGGTGGCGATGCGTTCGGCGCCCAGCCGCCGGGCCTCGTCCAAGAACGTCCTGAACTTGATCTCGCGGTTGCAGAGCACGTCCGGATTGGGCGTGCGGCCGGCGCGATACTCGGCGAGGAAATGTTCGAACACGCCGCTCCAGTATTCGCGGGCGAAATTGCGCGCGTGGAAGGCCATGCCCAGTTTCGCGCATACCGCCAGCGCGTCGCGGCGGTCGTCCTCGGCGCGGCAGCCGCTGTCGCCTTCCTCGTCCCAGTTCTGCATGAACAGGCCGGCCACGGGCTCGCCGGATTGGCGGAGCAACCAGGCCGCGACCGAAGAGTCCACGCCCCCGGACATGCCGACGATGGTGCGGGCGACGGCCATGCGCTCAGCCGACCTGGGTGAGCGCGTCGAGCGGATGACGGCGCCCGGCCAGGTAGTCCTCCACCACGCGCCAGACCAAGGGGCTGCGGTGGCGCGCCGATTCCGCGCGCAGTTCGGCGGGGGTCAGCCAAAGGGCCTGCACGATGCCCTCGTCGAGCGGTCGCGCGGGGTCGTGCGACACCGGTTCGGCGGCGAAGGCCATGCGTAGGTAGTGCCGACCCGATCCGCCGGCCGAGGCGTCGGGCGCTTTCCACTGGTAGGCGCCGACGAAGGCGCTCAGGCGCACCTGCCAGCCGGTCTCCTCGAGCGTTTCGCGCAGCGCGGCCTCGACCAGCGACTCGTCGGGCTCGAGGTGCCCCGCGGGCTGGTTGAGCACGCGCCGGCCGCGCACGTCCTCCTCCACCATCAACAGGCGGCCGTCGCGCACCACCACGGTGGCGACGGTCACGTCAGGTTGCCAGAACTGGCCGCGGCGGTAACTCACCTCAGAATTCGTCCTTGCCGCCGGTCAGTTCCTTCTCGATCTTGTCGGCGCAGGCCGCGGCCGCCTCGATCGCATCGCGCAGCTCCGCCGGGCTGGCATCGGCGGCGACCTTCACCACGAACATCGCCGTGGATTTCTGCCGCACCCAGCCGCCCATGATGACCTCGCCGCTGTTTTCGAGCAGGCGGTTGGCGACCTTGGCATCGAGTTCGGGTGTCGAGTAGCGGTAGCCGGGCGACCAGATCTCGCGCACGCGGTTGCTGCCGTAGCTTTCGACCCGCGACAGCACGTAGACCAGCTGGGTGCGCCCGTCCTCCAGTTCGAAGGTCATCTGGTAGTCGCCATCATCGTCCGTGCTGAACTTCACGCCGGCGGCGGTGAGTCGCTTGCCCAGTTCCGCGTCGGGAGTCGCGGGCGCGGTCGCGGGCACGGCCGCGGGCTGCTGGGCAAGCGCGGGAAGGGCCATGCACAGCAGCAGGGCGGCGAGGGCGGGGAGTCGAGGCATGGCACGGCTGTTCCGTGGTGGGGCAGAGCGCCATTCTGGTGGCAAATCGCCGCCGCCGTCCACGCCGGAAGCGGCGCGCAGTCCTCCGCCTTGCAACCCGGGATGCGCCGCCCCATCTATAATCCCCGCATGTCCCGCAAGCCCGAGCACGAGCGCGAATCCGACCACGGCGCGATGGTGGAAACCTCGCGGCCGGAGGTCACCCGCCCGCCCCTGTACCAGGTCGTGCTCTTGAACGACGACTTCACGCCGATGGACTTCGTGGTCGAGGTCCTGCAGGTCTTCTTCGCCCTGAACCGTGAAAAGGCGACGCAGGTCATGCTTCACGTGCACACCCGCGGCAAGGGCGTTTGCGGCGTCTACACGCGGGAAGTGGCTGAATCCAAAGTGACGCAGGTGAACGAATTCTCCCGCATGCACCAGCATCCCCTGTTGTGCAGCATGGAAAAGGCCTAGGCTGGTCCTGCGGGGCGGGCCCTGCCGAAATGGCGGGACCTGCGGGCGAAGGCTGGAATTCCCGGGGTTGCGTCCCCACATCCCGGGAAACCTCTCGGAGAACACCATGTTCAGCAAGGATCTGGAGTACTCGATCGGGCAGTGCTACAAGCAGGCCCGCGAGTCGCGCCACGAATTCATGACCGTCGAGCACCTGCTGCTCGCGCTGCTGGAGAACCCGGCGGCGCT
>CBININ010000276.1:0-2782 GCA_966250755.1 uncultured Gammaproteobacteria bacterium
ACGCGCCCTCGCCCAAGCCGCGGGCGACCACCTCGCGCGAGGTGTCGCCGGAGGAAGAAGCCTTCAGCGGCTTCGTGTTCAAGATCCAGGCGAACATGGACCCCATGCACCGGGATCGCGTGGCCTTCCTGCGGGTGTGCTCGGGCAAGTTCGAGGCCGGCATGAAGGCCTTCCACGTGCGCAGTGGCAAGGAGCAAAAGCTGGCGAATGCGCTGACCTTCATGGCCAGCGACCGCGAGCACGTGGAGACCGCCTACCCGGGCGATGTGATCGGCCTGCACAACCACGGGACGATTTCGATCGGCGACACCTTCACCGCAGGTGAGGTTTTGTCCTTCACCGGCATCCCCAACTTCGCACCGGAGCTGTTCCGCCGCGCCCGCCTGCGCGACCCGCTCAAGCTCAAGCAGCTGCAGAAGGGCCTGGCCCAGCTGAGCGAGGAAGGCGCGACCCAGTTCTTCCGCCCGCTGATGAGCAACGACCTGATCCTGGGCGCGGTCGGCACCCTGCAGTTCGACGTGGTGGCCTACCGGCTGAAGGACGAGTACGGCGTGGACGCCAGCTTCGAGCCGGTCACCGTGGCGCTGGCGCGCTGGGTGCATGGCGGCGCGAAGAAGCTGGAGGAGTTCCGCGAGAAAGCCGCGAACAACCTCGCCATCGACGCCGCCGGCGAGCTGGTCTACCTGGCGCCGACCCGGGTCAACCTGCAGCTGACGCAGGAGCGCTGGCCCGACCTTCAGTTCGCCGCCACCCGGGAGCACGCCCAGGCGGCGGTACCGGCGTAAGCGGGTTCAGAACGGCACCAGCATCGTGCGCGGCGCCGCCGGCGCCTCCTCCACCGCAGTGGCCCGGTAGCTGGCCAGGCCGGCCGCGACCACGGTGGCGGTGACCAGCACGGCAATGATCAAGGTGCGGAAGGACAGACGGTTCATGGGCGCGCCTCTAGCCTGTGGATCGGATGGGCACAGTCTGGTCGCCCGACGGGGTCCGTGCCCTGACCTGGGTCAAGCGGACCCAAGGCCGCCGGCAGCGACGACAAAGGCTGAAGGGGACGGTTCCTTGATGCGGTCCAGCGGGCTCAGCACACCGCGACCACCGCGATTGAGGACGTGGGTGTAGATCTGGGTCGTCGTCACGTCCTTGTGGCCCAGTAGTTCCTGCACGGTGCGGATGTCGTGCCCTCCCTCGAGCAGGTGGGTCGCGAAGCTGTGCCGGAAGGTATGGCAGCTGGCGGGTTTGTCGATGCCGCAGGCGCGCACGGCGGACCGCACCGCGCGCTGGAGCACCTTTTCGTCGATGTGGTGGCGCTTGACGCGGCCATCCAACGGATCGATGCCCCGCCGTGACGCCGGGAACAGGTACTGCCAACCCGTGTCCTTTGCCGCTCGCGGGTACTTGCGCTGCAGTGCATAGGGCAAGGCCACTTCACCGAAGCCCGCGGCGAGGTCGCGCGCGTGCACCTGCAATGCCTGGCGACGCTGCAGCTCCAGCGGCTCACGCAACAGTTCGGGCAGCATGGTCCGGCGCTCGCGTCCGCCCTTGGGATCCCGCACCACGATCTCGTTGCGCAGGAAATCGACGTCCTTGATTCGCAGCCGGGCACACTCCATCAGCCGCAGGCCGGCGCCGTACAACAGGCTGGCCATCAGCCACTCGCGACCCGACAGCGCCGCCAGCACGCGCTGGACCTCGGAGACTGACAGCACGACCGGTACGTGGCGCCGCTCCTTGGCGCGCACGACACTTTCCATCCACGGCAACGTGATGCCCAGCACTTCCTTGTACAAGAACAGCAGGGCTGCCAGCGCCTGCGCCTGGGTGGAGGGCGATACCCGATCGACGGTCGCCAACCTGGACAGAAAATGCTCAACCACCACCCCGTCCAGTTCCCGCGGGTGGCGCTTTCCGCAGGCCAGGATGTAGCGTTTGATCCAGAACCAGTACGCCTGCTCGGTCCGCAAGCTGTAGTGTTTGACCCGGATCCTGCTGCGAAACTGATCGTAAAGCCGCGGCTCGCCCGCGACACCGCCCGCGCCCGGCAGCTTCGGTCCCTCACCCCGTTCGTCGCCCGACTCCTGCATTAGATGGCGCCTCCGCTGTCTAAGTAGCGAGACTGCCGAGGGCCCAGACGACTCGATGTCGGCCAAGCCGCTGAAACCGTGTGAGATTTTTCCTTGACCGGTGCGGGCAGGTGGGGAGATGCTCCCGCTTACACCCCACTTTGGGGTCTAAAAGTAGTTAGGCCCCAATGGCCAAATCATATCCACCTCGACCTGCAAATGACTTTCGCATCACGACATTTGCCTGGCATCTGTCGAGCGAGCTTAATCACCGTAATGCGGGGTTCCCCGCAATTCCACAAGAGACGCTAGTGCGTAGATTCTGGCAGTTCATTTTCTTCCTCCAGGACCATGGCTTCACCACTCGCGAAATTGTTCACGGTCCTGCGGATATCACCCCCGACTCAGAATTGCGGAACCGAGATCTCACCGGCGAGGGATATCGTTTCGTTCAGCGCTATTGCGATAGGTGGACAGGTCGCATGCACAAGGACAGGGGCGAAGTGAGCGAGGCAAAGTTGCTGGGAAAATGGCTTGGCGAATTCCGGACTTCCTCAGTTGAGGCCTAACAACTCATTCAAGGTGACGCGGCGTCCTGTCACCCAGTTTGCAGTGGCAAACTGGGCGCCAGCCCACCGCGCACCTCAACTCGATCGTTAGACACCAATGAGCCCGTTTCGCAGAGTAGAGACTCAGCACTTGCCACCGGTTTCGGTGCGCGT
>CBININ010000277.1:0-2761 GCA_966250755.1 uncultured Gammaproteobacteria bacterium
AGCAGCGGGATGAAGGAGGTCTGCGCGCCGGCGTTGTTGGCCGACTCGGGGGCCGCCACGCCGCGGATGTTGCCGCGGCCGAAAGGCACTTCGCCGGGCTTGAGCTTGGTCTTCTTCTCCACCGTGTAGGCGGCGAAGGCGGCGAGCAGCGCGCCGCCACCGGGCAGGATGCCCAGCGCGGAGCCGAGCGCGGTGCCGCGCAACACGGCGGGCAGCATGCGCTTGAAGTCTTCCAGCGTCGGGAACAGGCCCTGCACCTTGGCGGTGAACACCTCGCGGTGCTCGTCGCTCTTGCCCAGGTTGGAGATGATCTCGCCGTAGCCGAACACGCCCATGGCGATGGTGATGAAGCCGATGCCGTCGGTCAGTTCGGGGATGTCGAACGAGAAGCGCGCGACGCCCGAGTTCACGTCGGTGCCGATCAGGCCCAGCAGCAGGCCCAGCACGATCATCGCGATGGCCTTGATCAGCGAGCCCGAGGCCAGCACCACGGCGCCGATCAGGCCCAGCACCATCAGCGAGAAGTATTCGGCGGGGCCGAACTTGAAGGCCACTTCGGTCAGCGGCGCGGCGAACGCCGCCAGGATCAGCGTGCCCACGCAGCCCGCGAAGAACGAGCCCAGGCCGGCCGCCGCCAGCGCGGGGCCCGCGCGGCCCTGGCGCGCCATCTGGTAGCCGTCCAGCACTGTCACGACCGAGGACGATTCGCCCGGCAGGTTGACCAGGATGGCGGTGGTGGAGCCGCCGTACTGGGCGCCGTAGTAGATGCCGGCCAGCATGATCAGCGCCGACACGGGCGGCAGCGCGTAGGTGGCGGGCAGCAGCATCGCGATGGTGGCCACCGGGCCGATGCCGGGCAGCACGCCGATCAGCGTGCCCAGCAGGCAGCCGATGAAGCAGTACAGCAGGTTGATCGGCGTGACGGCCACGCCGAAGCCGGTGGCGAGGTTGGTAAACAGGTCCATGTTCTTGTCGTCCTCAGCCGGTGATGAAGGTGGGCCACACCGGGAACTGCAGCTTGAGCAGCCACACGAACGCCACATAGCTGCCGATGGCCAGCACCACGGACAGGACGGCGATCTCTTTCCAGTTGAACTCGTCGCCCGCGAACGCGGCGATGAAGGTCAGCGCGATGATGGCGACGATCATCCCGAAGGCCGGGATGTGCAGGGCCGGAACGCCGGCCAGCAGGATGCCGAAGACGAAGTTGGCCAGCAGGATGAAGGCCAGCGGCCGCCAGGCCCACTTGCCGATCTTGTCGCCGTCCTCGGTCTCGACGACCAGCGCCTCGAAAACGATGAAAGCGCCCAGGCCCGCAAGCAGGATGCCGAGCATCAGGGGGAAGTAGCCGGGGCCCATGCGGGCACCCTCGCCAATGTTGTAGTTGGTGGAGCCCCAGGCGAATGCGATGCCCACGGCCATGAACATCAACCCCGCCCAGAAATCCTTCTGGCTCTTGATTCTCACTCTGTTGTCTCCTGGAGGATCGGAACCGCCGGATTGTGAGTCAGGCCGCCGTCAGTTCGGATGTGGATTCCACCTACGGCCGCGCTCCCGGCCCAGGCGTGGCTGGAGCCAGCTTACTCCAGCGGCGGCGTGGCAGTGAGCACTTCCTCAACCGTGGTCAGGCCCTCGGCCACCCGCAGCGCGCCGGCCAGGCGCAGGGGACGCATGCCGTCGGCCACGGCCTGGCGGCGCAAGGCGGTGATCGCCGGCTCCTGCGCCACTCTTTCCTTGAACGCCTCGGTCACGGTCAATAGCTCGTACAGCCCCATGCGGCCCAGGAAGCCCGTCATGCGGCAATCGACGCAGCCGACCGGCCGGTAGGGGCGCCAGCCGGTGATCTTCCAGGGCTTGATCACCTCGTCCAGCGCGTCGCGCGAGGCGCCGGGGTCGGCCTCGCGGCACTGCTTGCACAGGGTGCGCACCAGCCGCTGGGCCAGCACGCCCAGCACCGTGGCGTTGATGAGATAGGCCGGCACGCCCAGCTCCATCAGGCGGGTGATCGCCGACGGCGCATCGTTGGTGTGCAGCGTCGAAAACACCAGGTGGCCGGTGAGCGCGGCCTGCACGGCCATCTCGGCGGTGGCCAGGTCGCGGATCTCGCCGACCATGATGATGTCCGGGTCCTGCCGCATCAGCGCGCGCAGGCCCTCGGCGAAATTGAAATCGATGGCCGGCTGCACCTGCGACTGGTTGAACGCCGGCTCGATCATCTCGATCGGGTCCTCGACGGTGCAGACGTTGACCTCCTCGGTGGCCAGGCGCTTGAGCGTCGAATACAGCGTCGAGGTCTTGCCGCTGCCCGTCGGGCCGGTGACCAGGATGATCCCGTGGGGGCGCGCCGTCAGGCGGGTCCAGCGCTCCGCGTCGTGGCCGGAGAACCCGAGCTGGGCCAGGTCCTTGACCGCCGTGTCGGGGTCGAAGATCCGCATCACCATCTTTTCGCCGAAGGCGGTGGGCAGCGTCGACAGCCGCATTTCCACTTCCTCGCCGGCCGGATTGCGCGTCTTGATGCGGCCGTCGAGCGGGCGGCGCTTCTCCACCACGTCCATGCGGCCGAGCAGCTTGATGCGCGCGGTCATCGCGCTCATCACCGAGGGTGGCAGTTGGTAGACGGTGTGCAGCACGCCGTCGATGCGGAAGCGGATCACGCCCATCTCGCGGCGCGGTTCCAGATGGATGTCGCTGGCGCGCTGGTCGAAGGCGTATTGCCAGAGCCAGTCCACCACCTGCACCACGCCCTGGTCGTTGGCGTCGA
>CBININ010000278.1:0-2735 GCA_966250755.1 uncultured Gammaproteobacteria bacterium
CGCGCACGCGGCTGGCGCCGACGCCGACGAACATCTCGACGAAGTCGGAACCGGAGATCGAGAAGAACGGCACCTTGGCCTCGCCGGCGATGGCGCGGGCCAGCAGGGTCTTGCCGGTGCCCGGCGGGCCGACCATCAGCACGCCGCGCGGGATCTTGCCGCCCAGCTTCTGGAACTTGCCGGGGTCGCGCAGGAACTCGACCAGCTCGCCGACCTCCTCCTTGGCCTCGTCGCAGCCTGCGACGTCGGCAAAGGTCACCTTCACCTCGTTCTCGCCCTGCAGCTTGGCGCGCGAGCGGCCGAAGGTCATGGCGCCGCGGCTGCCGCCCTGCTGCATCTGGCGGATGAAGTAGATGAAGATGCCGATGAACAGCACGTAGGGCAGGAAGGTGACGATGATCGCCCACAGCGAGGGCGTGTTGTCCGGCTTGGCCTGGACGATCTCCACCTTGTGGTGCACCAGGTCGTTGACCAGGTCGCGGTCGTAGGGACCGAAGGTCACGCCCTTGCTGCCGTCCTTGCGCTCGAAGTTGAGCACGGTCGTGCCGGAACCCGGGGTCGAGTCGACGAACTCCACCTTCTGCACGCGGTCGGTGTCGACCTCGTCCACGAAGCTGGAGTAGCTCACTTCCTGCGGGTTGCCGGTGGCCGGCGAGGAGAAGGCCTGGAACACGGTCATCAGGACCAGCGCCACGGCCAGGGTCACCAGCAGGTTCTTCACCACATCGTTCATCCGGTTTTCCTCGCGGCCGCGGGGGACGGCCGCTTGATCGTATTCAGGTCAGGCACGCTTGCCGGTGGCGAGCGCATACACTTCGTTGGAGCGGCGGCGGGAAGCGGCGGGCTTGCGGATCACCAGCTTGGTGTAGCGCCGGCGCAGGTCGGCGACGTAGGCATCGAAGCCTTCGCCCTGGAACAATTTGATCAGGAAATCGCCACCCGGTTTGAGATGGGCGTCGGCAAAATCCCGTGCCAATTCCGACAGGTACATCGCTCGCGCCTGGTCGACGGTATCCACCCCGGTCATATTGGGGGCCATGTCCGAAAGCACAAGGTCCACCGGCGTGTCGCCGAGCAGGGCCTCCAGCCGCGAAAGTGCCTCGGCCTCTCTGAAATCGCCGTGAATGAATTCGACCCCGGCGATCGGCGGCATGTCCAGGATGTCCAGGGCGATCACCCGGCCGCTGTCCATGCCGCGCTTGTCCTGCAGCTGCTTGCGCAGCACCTGCGACCAGCCGCCGGGCGCCGCGCCGAGGTCGACCACCACCATGCCGGGCTTGAGCAGGTGGCTGCGCTCGAGCAGCTCCTCGAGCTTGTAGGCCGCGCGCGAACGCATCCCGTCCGCCTGCGCCTTCTTGACGTAGGGGTCGGAGAAATGTTCCTTGAGCCAGCGCTGGCTGGACTTGCTGCGGGCGGCCATGGACGCGCGACCGGCGGTGGGGAGGGGCCCCCATGATACCCTTGGCAGTCCGCCGCCTCCCCGCCCGAACGTCATGGCCCTCGCCCTTTCCAATCCCCAGAAGCGCTACCTGCGCGGCCTGGCCCACGCGCTCAAGCCGGTACTGCTGGTGGGCGCGAAGGGCGTGACGCCGGCGCTGCTGGCCGAACTGGGCGAGGTGCTCGAGCAGCACGAGCTGGTGAAGGTGAAGGTGGCCGCCGAGGACCGCGAGGCCCGCGACGCCGCCATCGAGGCCCTGGTCGCCGAGTCGGACGCGTCCCTGGTGGGCCGCATCGGCCACGTCGCCATCCTCTACCGGCGCCGGCTGGACAAGCCGCTGGTGATCCTGCCGCGGGGCTGAGCCGTGCAGCTCACGCTCGAGAACCCGGACTTCCGCTATGCCCTGCGCGGCGCCGGCGGCGACCATGCCCTGGTCAACGAGCAGCGACTGGAAGCCAGCTTCCTGTTGGCCCCGAACCAGCTGGTGACCGACTGGCGTCCGTCCTCGATCGACACGCTCGAGATCGCGGACCTCGAACCCTTGCTGGCCCTGGAACCGGCGGTGGTGCTGCTCGGCAGCGGCGCCAGCCTGCGTTTCCCGGCCCCGGCGGTGATGGCCGCCTGCCTGACCCGCGGCATCGGCATCGAGGTGATGGACAACGCCGCCGCGGCGCGCACCTTCAACGTGCTCGCGACCGAAGGGCGTCGGGTGGTGGGCGCCTTCCTGATCGAGCGACGGTAGCGCCCGATCGGCTAGAATCCGGACGTTTGCCCCCGCCCCACCCCGGAGCCGCCATGACCGAGTCGAGCCTGAAGTACCGCCGCGTCCTGCTCAAGCTCTCCGGCGAGGCCTTGATGGGCGGCGAGGACTACGGCATCGACCCCAAGGTCATCCGCGGCATGGCCCGCGACATCATCGAGGCGCAGCAGGCGGGCGCGCAGATCGGCGTGGTGATCGGCGGCGGCAACATCTTCCGCGGCGCCGGCCTGGCCGCCGCCGGCATGGACCGCGTCACCGGCGACCACATGGGCATGCTCGCCACGGTGATCAACTCCCTGGCCATGCAGGACGCGATCGAGCAGATGGGCGCCAGCGCGCGGGTGATGAGCGCGATCAAGATCAACGAGGTCTGCGAGGACTACATCCGCCGCCGCGCCGTGCGCCACCTCGAGAAGGGCCGCATCGCGATCTTCGCCGCCGGCACCGGCAATCCCTTCTTCACCACCGACTCGGCCGCCGCGCTGCGCGCCACCGAGATCGGCGCCGAGCTGCTGCTCAAGGCCACCAAGGTGGACG
>CBININ010000279.1:0-2735 GCA_966250755.1 uncultured Gammaproteobacteria bacterium
GGCCGGTCGCCGTCACCACCCCGCCCGCCGCGCCTTCGAGTGCGGCGATGGCGTCGGCCAGCTGGTCGCGGGTCGGATTGCCGCTGCGGGTGTAGTCGTAGCGCCGCTTCTGGTCGAAGCCGGCGAAGCTGAAGTTGCTCGACAGCACGATGGGCGGGACCACCGCGCCATGCGCGGCGTCGGTGTCGATGCCGGCACGCACGGCGCGGGTGGCGGGGCGACAGTCGCCGGGCAGGCCGCTCATGCCGCCACCCCCGCCAGCGCCTCGCTCAGCACGCTCGCGATCGCGTCCCCCTCCTTGAGAAAGGCGTCGTGCCCGTAGCGCGAGCGCAGCACATGCAGGCGGCGCAGTGCAGGCAGGCGGGCCGCGAGGTCGATCAGCGATTCGCAGGGCACCAGGCGGTCCTCGCGCACCGCCACCAGGGTGGTCGGCACACGCACCTCGCCCGCCTCCACCGCGTGCAGGTCGATGGACTCGGACAGGCGTTCGAAGGCCAGCGCGGGCGTGCGCGCGACGTAGCGCTCGCCGCAGTGGCGCAGGTAGTCGTCGGCGGCAAAGCGGGCGCGGCCGCCATCGAAGGCTGGCGGCGCGTCGAAGCGCAGTGCGAACTCCTCCGGCGTGCGATACGACAGCATCGCCAGCTGCCGCGCCAGCGACAGCGCCTCGCGGCGCCCGCCCTCGCTGGCGCCCAGCGCCAGGATCCGGCGCTGCAGCGCGCGCCAGGCTTGCGCGTAGGGATGCGCGCGATCGCCGCCGCTGATCGCCACCAACGCGCCCAGCCGCGCGCCATGCCGCGCGGCGAACTGCAGCCCTACCATCGCGCCGTAGGAGGCGCCAACGAAGGCCGCGACGCGCGCGATGCCGAGCCGGTCGAGCACTGCGGCGATCGCATCGGCCTGGTCGGCGCTGTCGATCGGCGCATCGAGCGTGCCGTCGCTGCCGATCCAGTCGATCGCGAGCAGGTGGCGACGCGCCGGGTCCAGCGCACGCCCCGCGCCCACCTGCGCCTCCCACCAGCCGGGCTCGGCGTACGCCTCGCTCGCGGCCAGGTGCCGGTGCGCGGAGATGCCGCCGGCCACCACGACCACCGGCAGCGAGGTGTCGCCCTGCCATTCGCAGGCCACGCGCAGGCACCGCGGCCCGGCGTGGCGCAGGTCGAGCGTGAGGTCGAAGGCGAGACGGGCGGCCGCCGGCTCGACCGCAGGCCAGGGCACGGCGACGGACGCGGATTCAGGGGACAGGACAACCAGGCTCATCGCGTGCTCCGCTCGGTCCATCGAACGCCCGCGGAGCGACGGAGGGATCGCGCACCGGGCCGCGCCCGGAACGACGACCCATCTGCCGGACCGGCCCGCGCCGAACAAGGGCGCAGGCCTTCCGCAGGAATTGGCACCTTTGCCCCCGCTCGCGGTGCGAGCGGGTGCGGGTTGCCCCGGCGTCATCGGGCCAGTCCCTCTGCCGGTCTTGATGGGTTACGGGCGCACTCTAGCCCGCCGCCGGCTTTCCTGTCAACACATCCATCCGGATTGAGAGATATGCGATGTTATGCCCCTGTTTAACCTTTCCCCGGCTGCGCATAATCGGGCCACCCCCCGGTTTCCCGCTGCGAATCGCCCATGTCCCGTCTCGCGTTGCTGCTGCTTGCCCTCTTCGCCTCGCCCGCCTTCGCCGGCGGCAACGGCGTGTTCAAGTGGGTGGACGACAAGGGCCACGTCCAATACGGCGACCGGCCGCCGCCGAACGCCGCCCGCGTGCAGGTCGAGGAGAGCGAGGCCGACCCGGGTGCCCTGGCCGGCATCGAGGAGGTTCCGAACGGCACCGGCGCGGACATCTACATCACCAACCACCTGTCCGGGCCGCTGGAGATCAACCTCGCCTTGCTGAAGGCGATGAACGTGCAGTCGCTGCCGACCATGCGCCTGCCGCAGGTACTGCCGCCGCGGCAGCGCGTGCTGGTGAGCCGGCTCGAGTACGGCGCCGGACAGGTCAGCTACGTGCCGAACGTGAACGTCGTGCCGGGCGATCCAAAGGCCTTCCCCGACGACAGCACCTACGCGCTGCCACTGCCCGACAACAGCGGCTGGCAACTCGGCCAGGCCTTCAACGGCGGCTTCTCGCATACCGACGAACAGAACCGCTACGCGGTGGACCTGGTGGTGCCCGAGGGCACGCCGGTGCTGGCGGCGCGGGGCGGCACGGTGATGCAGGTCGAATCCGGTTTCAGCCGCAGCGGGCTGAATGCCAAGAAGTTCGCCGAGCGCGCGAACCTCGTCCGCATCCTCCACGACGACGGCACCATGGGCGTGTACGCGCACCTGCAGGCCAACGGCGTGTACGTGCGCGTCGGCCAGAAGGTCAGCCTGGGCCAGCAGATCGGCACCAGCGGCAACACCGGCTTTTCCTCCGGCCCGCACCTGCACTTCTGCCTGCAGGTCAACAGCGGCATGAAGCTGGTGTCGATCCCGTTCCGCATGATGGGCCCGGCGGGCTTCCTGAACCTGCCGCGCAAGTAGGTCGCCGCGCCACGCCGGCCGGCGGCCCGTGCGGGCGGACCGTCCGCGGCCGCCGCTGCTACAATTCGCGCCTCCCTGACCCTGCCTGCCCGCCCCGCGCGGCGCCCCGCCATGTCCGAGCACCTGCGCGAAACCCGTCGCCGACGCACCTTCGCGATCATCTCCCACCCCGACGCCGGCAAGACCACGCTGACCGAGAAGCTGCTGCTGTTCGGCGGCGC
>CBININ010000280.1:0-2734 GCA_966250755.1 uncultured Gammaproteobacteria bacterium
CTCGTGCACGATCGAGCGCAGGTGCAGCTTCTTGGTGGTGAGCAGCGGGAAGCCTTCGCGCAGGTCGAAGCGCAGTTGCCGGCCGAACACCGAGCGCGTCCCGGTGCCGGTGCGGTCGGCCTTGACCGCGCCGTGCTCGAGCACGTCGCGCAGCAGCTCGAGGTAGGCCTGCATGCGCGCGCTCCTAGGTTCCCGCGGCCGGCGACAGCGCCACCGGCGCGCTCGCGACCGGCGAGCGGCGCGACAGCCACAGCAGGCCCACGCCGACCGCCAGCAGCGGCACCGACAGCAGCATGCCTTCGGTGAACCAGCCGGTGCCGAACAGGTAGCCGATCTGCGCGTCGGGCACGCGCACGAACTCGACCAGGATGCGGAACGAGCCGTACATCAGCGCGAACAGCCCGGAGACCGCATAGCGCGGACGCGGCACGCGCGAGTACCACAGCAGCACCACCATCATCACCAGGCCCTCGAGGAAGGCCTGGTAGAGCTGGGAGGGATGGCGCGCGTAGGCGTCGAGGGCGCCGCTCGCGTGCAGCTTGC
Source organism: uncultured Gammaproteobacteria bacterium (assembly GCA_966250755.1). Taxonomy (GTDB): domain Bacteria; phylum Pseudomonadota; class Gammaproteobacteria; order Xanthomonadales; family Xanthomonadaceae; genus Arenimonas. Next base: position 544 of record CBININ010000280.1, read on the forward strand.
GCAGCTCCTCCATCGGCAGGTTGCTGTACGGCCCGAGGTCGGCGCGCGGGAAGACCACGCCCCAGCCCGCGCCGGTCGGCTTGCCCCACAACTCGCCGCCGATGAAGTTGCCCAGGCGGCCCAGTCCCAGGCCGGCGGGCACCAGCGGCGCAAGGAAATCCATGCAATCGAAGAAGTGGATGCGCCGCGACAGCGACCACCACAGCGTCGCTGCCATCACGCCCAGCAGGCCACCGTGGAAGCTCATGCCGCCTTCGTTGATGCGCAGCAGGAACAGCGGGTTGGCGAGGAAGTCGGGGAAGGCGTAGAAAAGCACGTAGCCGATGCGCCCGCCCAGCACCACGCCGAGCATCGCGTAGAACAGCAGGTCGCCGAAGCCGTTCTCGTCCACCCCGGCGAAGCGTCCCGCGCGCACGCGCCGGCGCCCGATCCACCACGCGGTGCCGAAGCCCAGCAGGTACATCAGCCCGTACCAGTGGATGCCATGGGGCCAGAACGGCAGGTGCAGGGCGATGGGATCGATATCGTGCAGGTAGGTCATCGCCGCATTATCTCAGAGGACGACCGGGTCGTCGGGCAACTCCCTCGGGTTGTCCGCATCCGCCGGGAAGTGCTCGACCAGCAGGGCGTTGATACGGCCCAGGCAGGCCAGCACGGCCGCGTCGGCGGGCTTGGCGCGGATGTCGGCGGCGAAGTCCGCGCACAGGGATTGCCACAGTTCCGGCGCGACGCGCGCGGCGATGCCGCGGTCGGCGACGATCTCCACGCGCCGCTCGGCCAGCTGCAGGTAGAGCAGCACGCCGCTGTTGCCGCGCGTGTCCCACACCCGCAGCAGGGAGAACCGCTGCTCGGCGCGCGCGCGCGGCTGCAGGCCGCCGAGCACGGCCCAGGGGCTGTAGCGCGATTCCACTGCCAGGCACAGTTCGCCGGCGTGGCCGCGCTCGCCTTCGGCGATGGCATCGCGGATGCGGCGCATGGTCGGCTGGGGGAACCAGCGCGACAGCCGGAACCAGCCGGCGAACAGGTTGGCGAGCAGGCGGCCCATCACCATCCTCCCGAGGCGCCGCCGCCCCCGAAGGAGCCGCCGCCGCCCGACCAGCCGCCGCCACCGCCACCCCAGCCGCCGCCCCCGCCCCAGGCGCCCCCGCCAGGGAAGCTGCCCCAGGGCCCGCGGCCCGAGCCGAAGCGGCCGCCGCCGGTGGCGGCGACGAGGAAGGCCAGGATCGCCGCGACCGCCGCCATCAGCCCGACGCTGAAGAGCAGCCAGGCGATGCCACCGGCGATGCCGGCGGCGCCGAGCCGGCGCAGCAGCTTTGGCTTGAGGCCGGTGCCGCCCGCCAGCAGGCCGATGACCACGCCCAGGAACACGGCGACGGGCAGGCCGGGCAGGTCGCCGCCCTGCGACTGCTCCGCCTCCAGCGGCGGCGGCAGCGGTTCGCCGTCCACGAGTTTCACCAGCGCGTCCTCGGCCTCCTTGAGGCCGCCGAAGTAGTCGCCCTGGCGAAAATGCGGCGCGAGGTATTCGCGGATGATCCGGCTCGCGAGCGCGTCGGTGACTGCGCCCTCCAGCCCGTAGCCGACCTCGATGCGCGCCTTGCGATCGTCCTTCGCCACCAGCAGCAGCAGGCCGTCATCCGGCTTCTCGCGCCCGAGCTTGTTGGCCTCGGCGGTGGCGAGCGAATAGTCCTCGAGGCTTTCCTCGCCCGTGCTCGCGACCACCAGGATCGCGAGCTGCGCGCCCTTGCGCTGCTCGAGCGCCACCAGCGGCGCCTCCAGCTCGGCCACCTGTGCCGCGCTCAGCGTCCCGGTGCGGTCGGTGACGTGCTGCGTGAGCTTGCCGGCGCCGCCGGCAAGCGCGACCAGTGGCGCCAGCCACAGCGTGGCCGCCAGCAGCACTGCCTTCATGCCAGGCTCAGTTGGCCGGCGCGGCCGGCGCGACGCTCGTCGGCGGCGCGATCGACGGCGGCGCGATCGCGGGCGGCGCCGGGGCGGGCGCGCCGAAGTCCACCGCCGGCGGCTTGGAGATCGCCGCCTCGTTCTCCACCGCGAAGTTCGGCTTCGGCGCGTAGCCGAAGATCTTCGCGGTGAGGTTCACCGGGAACTCGCGGATCAGCACGTTGTAGGCCTGCACCGCGGCGATGTAGCGGTTGCGCGCGACGGTGATGCGATTCTCCGTGCCTTCCAGCTGCGA
>CBININ010000281.1:0-2689 GCA_966250755.1 uncultured Gammaproteobacteria bacterium
CGAGCAGCGTGGAGGCAGGATCGTGCTCGTCGGACGGTTTGCGGGCACCCGGCTCGTGCAAGCATGGATCGTGCTGTGGTCGGCCTTCATGGGTATCTCCGCCTGGTTGGAGTGGACGGAGTGGACGCGAAATCCGGACTACTCGGCGGTGTTCGTGATCGCGCCGGTTGCCCTGGCGGTCCTCGGCCTGGCGATGACGGCGATCGTGGGGAAAGAAGCGCGCGACAATGTGGCCTGGTTGTCGGACCACATCCGCAGCCGCCTGCAGGGCTGAGCGCAGAAGCGGCAAGTGCGCGGTTGTACCGGTCGTTCTTCACCGCTTCGCGGGTCGCGGCTGGCTCCGCGGGTTCTTCTTTTGCGGCATCATTCACGCCAAGGAGGGCGCGACGTGGCGGATGGCAATCCAAGGATCCCCGGCATCCGGGTGCTGGTGGCCGTGGCCGACCTGGCGGCGGGCTATGAGCTGGCCAGCGGCCTGCGGGGCATGGGCTACGCGGTGGCGCGGGCCGACTCCGGCTTCGGCGCCGTCGAGGCCTGCCAGGCGTTTTCGCCGCGCGTGGTGCTGATGGACCTGCAGTTGCCGCTGCTGCGCGGCCACGAAGCGGCGGCGCGCATCCGCTTCATGGGCGGCATCGCCCCGCCCTGCATCGTGGCCCTGTACGACGCGCTCAACCCCCAGCAGATCGACCAGTCCGGCAGCGAGGTCTTCGACCTGCGCGTGGCCTACCCCTGCCCGATCCAGGACATCCACCACGCGATCATGGCGTGCCTGACGATCGAGCCGCGGGGCTTGTAGCTACTTCAACGCCGGGATGAAGTTCATCGCGTAGTAGCCCAGCAGCGCCAGCAGGCACAGCACCACGCCCGCCTGTACCTGCCCTTCGCGCCGCCACCATGCGAGCGCCAGCAGGACCAGCACCAAGCCGTTCATCGCCACCGCACCGGCGAAGCCGGCGATCATCAGGTTGGCGACGGTGCCGCTGAGCATGTACAGGAAGAAGGCGCCGATGTAGCGGCGACGGTTCCGGTGGTGGAATGCGACCCCGTCGAAGGGGGCTGGATGCGATTCGCCCGGCACCACCAGGTGGCAGCTCAGGTACAGCAGCGTGGACGAGACCAGCAGGAACAGCACGAAGGGCAGCGGCCAGGTCGCCGTGGTGCGCAGGCCCCACAGCGAGAACCAGAAGTCCACGCAGGAAAACAGCAGGATGCCGATCCAGGTGTAGTAGACGGGCGAGTGCCGCGACACCCCGTCCCGCAGGATGGCGGCGACCCCGCCCAGCAGGTGGGTCAGCGCCAGCGCCACCACGATGGAAAGGAAGGCGCTGACGTAGGTGAACTGGTCGGTCATCGCCGGGACATCAGCCGCGTCGCGCCGCCTCGATCGCGGCGATGTCGATCTTGCGCATCGTCATCATCGCCTCGAACACGCGCCTGCGCACCGCCGGATCCGGATCGGCCATGCCGTCGGTGAGCGCGCGCGGGGTGATCTGCCAGTTCAGTCCCCAGCGGTCCTTGCACCAGCCGCAGGCGCTTTCGGCGCCGCCGTTGCCGACGATGGCCTGCCAGTAGCGGTCGGTCTCGGCCTGGTCGTCGGTCGCGATCTGGAAACTGAAAGCCTCGGTGTGCGGGAAGATCGGGCCGCCGTTGAGGCCGATGCACGGGGTGCCGAACACGGTGAATTCCACCGTCAGCACCTGCCCCGCCTTGCCGCCGGGAAAGTCCGCGGGGGCAGGGTGCACCGCCCCCACGCGGCTGTCGGGGAAGGTGGCGGCGTAGAACTGCGCGGCGCCCAGGGCGTCGTTGTCGTACCAGAGGCAGACGGTGTTCTTGGCGGTCATGGCGGCGGTCCTTCGCGGGGAGGAACGCCGACTTTACCCCCCGATGGACTCCTGCGAGTAGGGGCTGGGGTAGGTCATGCCCTTGGCCGGCCGCAGGGGCAGCTCCGGGCGAATGGCGCGCATGGCCGACCATTCCCAGGCCAGCGCGTCGAGCGCGCCGCAGTCGTTATAGGGGCAGACGTCGCGGCCTTCCGCGCGCTTGGCTTCTTCCGCGTGGTACACCCGATGGCAATCGGTGCACCACAGATACTCACTGACCCAGGCCATTCCATTGGCTCCCTGCAACTTGCAGGTGAAAGGCTAGGACAGCATCGCTGAACCTCAGCAGTAGCGTGGCCAGCGGCGGGAGGAACTTGCGTAGTGGTTTAGGCTACAGCTCGGATCCTGGGGGACGAGGACATGACGAATCGAACGCTCGTGCTGGCCGGCTTGATGGCCTTGTCGGCGCACGCGTGGGCCGGCAGCGGCCCGGTGATCGACATGCACGTGCACGCCTACGCCCTGGACCTGCCGCCGGGCACGCCGGCCTGCCCCGGCGACCAGCCGGTGGTGATCGCGCCGCTCGACCCGCGCGAGGAACTCGACTTCTCCACGCTGGGCGCGTGCCCGAAGCCGATCTTCGCGCCCAAGGACGACGAAACGCTGATGCGCGATTCGATCGCCGCCTTGCGCAGGCACGACGTGCGCGTGGCGATGACCGAAGGCCCGATCGAGCGCGTGGCGCAGTGGCAGGCGCAGGCGCCGGACCTGGTGTTGCCGGGCGTGGGCTTCGGCCGCTCCTCCGGCGACTATTCGATCGCCGAGTTGCGCAGGCTGCACGCCGAGGGCCGGCTGAAGGTGCTGGGCGA
>CBININ010000282.1:0-2671 GCA_966250755.1 uncultured Gammaproteobacteria bacterium
ACATGGTCGCGATCCAGCAGAAGAACAACACCGCCAGTGGCAGCGAGATCGCCATCGTGCTGTACATGAAGTAGAGCAGTGCGGGGACAGGCATGCCGACGGTGAAGAAGTGGTGCGCCCATACGACGACGGACAGAATGCCGATGGCCCAGAAGGAATACACCTGCGCCTTGTAACCGTAGGTCGGCTTGCGGGAGAAGGTGGACAGTACGTGCGGGATCAGCCCCCATACCGGCAGGAGCAGGATGTACACCTCGGGGTGGCCGAAGAACCAGAACAGGTGCTGGAACAGGATCGGATCGCCGCCGCCGGCCGCATTGAAGAAGTGCGTGCCGAAGTGACGGTCGGTCAGCAGCATGGTCACCGCACCGGCCAGCACGGGAATGGTGGCGATGAGCAGGAACGCGGTGATCATCCAGCCGTGAGCGAACAGGGGCATCTTCATGAGCGTCATGCCGGGGGCGCGCATGTTGAAAATGGTGACCAGTACGTTGATCGAGCCCATTACCGAGGAAATCCCCAGCAGGTGGATGGCGAAGATCGCGAAGTCCACACCGATGCCCCCTTGTATGGACAGCGGGGTATAGAACGTCCAGCCGGTCGCGATGGCGCCATCACCGATACCGAACAGCGCCAGGATGAAGGGCGCAGTCAGCAGCAGTGCGGCAGGTGGCAGCAGCCAGAAGCCCCAGTTGTTGAGTCGCGGCAGCGCCATGTCGGGTGCACCGATCTGCAACGGCAGCATCCAGTTGGCGAAACCGGTCGCGGCCGGCATGAGCGCCGCGAAAATCATGACCAGCGCATGCACGCCGATCAACTGGTTGAAGAACTCCGGATGCATCAGTTGCAGACCGGGCTGGAACAATTCTGCGCGGACGGCCAGGATCATGGAGCCGCCCACCAGGAACATGATGAGCGAGAAAGTCAGGTACATCGTGCCGATGTCCTTGTGGTTGGTGGTAGTCAACCAGCGCATGATCCCCGTTGGATGGTGATCATGATCATCATGATGATGTGCTGCAGTTGCAGTGCTCATGTTTCTCTCCTCGATTCCGATTAACGCAGAGCCTTGATCTGGGAAGGCTGTACCAGATCGCCCATGTTGTTGCCGAAGGAATTACGCTCGTAGGTGATGACGGAGGCTATGTCGGCATCGCTCAACGTACCCTTCCAGGCCGGCATCATGCCCTTGCCGTTGAAGACGCGATCGACATGGCTGTCCTTCATCAGCTTGCCTGCCTCGTCGAAATTGGGGGCGTTGACGATCTTGCTGCCAGCAAGCGGCGGGAAGGCAGGGGGCAGGCCCTTGCCATCAGGCTGGTGGCAGACCGCGCAATTTTTCTCATATACGGACTTGCCTTGGGTCATCAGTTGATCCTTGCCCCATTCCTTGGCGGCATCGGCGGAAGCGGCGCTCATTTCCGCCTTCTTCGCGGCGACCCATTCCTTGTATTTTTCATCCGGAACCGCGTCCACGACCACCGGCATGAAGCCATGGCCCTTGCCGCACAGTTCCTTGCATTGTCCGCGATAGGTGCCGGGTTCCTCGATCTTCACCCAGGTCTCGCGCAGGAAGCCGGGGATCGCATCGCGTGCTGCGCCGAATGCGGGGACCCACCAGGTATGGATCACGTCGTTGGACGTAAGCAGGATGCGGACTTTCTTGTCGGTCGGCAGCACGAGATGGTTATCTACTTCCAGCAGATAATGCTCGCCTTTGCCTTCGCGGTTGTAGATCTGGTTTTCAGGAGTGGTGAGGTTGCTGACGAACTTGATGCCCTGAGCTTCGCCGTCCATGTACTCGTACTGCCAGCGCCACTGGCTGCCGGTCACCTTGACTACCATTTCGGAATTGTTCTTGGTGTCTTCCATCAGCACCACGCTGTGGTAGGCCGGAATACCCATGAGAATGAAGTCGATGTAGAGCAGAATGGCAAAGGGCACCAACGTCCAGATGACCTGGGCACGTGTGCTGGGGCCGGTAAAAGTAGCCGCCTGATGGCCTTTGCTTTTGCGGTGCGTGACGATCGAATAAATCATGATCCCCAGCACCACAACGAAGATCACCATGATGATGACCATGAACTTGTTATGCACGTGCAGCGTGTCCGCTGCCATGGGTGTGACGGGCTTGGGGAAATTCCATGAATACTCGGCATGCGCGGCGAGGGACCACGCAGCCAGCATCAAACCCATCCCAACCTTTCTTAGAAATTGAAATGCCATTCTCGCTCCCTTGAATCTCGCTTTTAGTGAAACGCTCCGGTGCGCATTTGCAATTGTCGGGCCACAGCCAACCGTTGCCGGTTGTTCATGAACCTGCCAACTTCAATTTCCTTGCCATGCGATCGAAGCCACAAACGATGCTCCCCGCTGGGCGTTTCTTTCAATACAACCCGCGCCCAATAGCGGTTTAGTACAACCTGGCTCGTGTTCTTGTAGTGCTGCTTTTCTATGGCCAGGCGATCGCCCGAGATGGTGATGCTTTCGTAATCATCCGCATGACAGTGGATGAAATGAAAGGCATACGCCAGCGCAAGCAATTCAAGTCCGGCGAATGGAAAAACGAGCCATGCGCCGGCGAAACCAAAAGCAATTGCAATAGAAAGGGAGAAAAAAGCGAGTATCGCGACGACTCGGAATGTCTCTTTTCGAGACATGGAGTGATTGG
>CBININ010000283.1:0-2604 GCA_966250755.1 uncultured Gammaproteobacteria bacterium
CGGGCAGCAGGGTCACGCGGAAGTGGTTGCGGTAGGCGACGTTGAAGCTGCTGCCCGGCACCACCAGCACGCCCTCGACCTCGAGCAGCTCCAGCGCGAAGCGATGGTCGTCGAACGCATCCGCCGCATCGCCCACCACCGCCGGGAAGGCGTACAGCGCGCCCTGCGGCAGCACCAGCGACAGGTGCTCGCTGGCCTCGCAGGCGGCGATCACGGCGCGGCGGGTTTCGTACAGACGACCCTCGGGCGCGCACAGCGGCGAGATCGTGTCCGGGCCCGACAGCGCGGCCGGAATCGCGAACTGCGCCGGCACGTTGGCGCACAGGCGCAGCGCCGACAGCAGGTCGATGGCGTGGTGGTAGTCGCCCAGCCGCGTGCCCTCGCCGGACAGCAGCATCCAGCCGGCGCGCCAGCCGCAGGCGCGGTGCACCTTCGACAGCCCGCCGAAGCTCAGGCAAGGCGTGTCGCCGGCGATCGCGGCCAGCGGGTGGAAGGTGGCGCCGTCGTAGGTAATGTGGTCGTAGATCTCGTCGGCCATCAGCAGCAGCTGGTGGCGGCGGGCGATGTCCACCAGCGACTGCAGCAACTCGCGTGGATAGACCGCGCCGGTCGGGTTGTTCGGGTTGATCACCACCAGCGCGCGGGTGCGTTCGGTGATGCGCGACTCGATTGCCGCCGGATCGGGCAGGAAGCCGTTCTCCGGCGCGCAGGGGTAATGCACCGCGACGCCGTCGTTGAGGATGGTCGCCGCCGTCCACAGCGGGTAGTCGGGGCTCGGCACCAGGACTTCGTCGCCGGGGTTGAGCAGGGCGCGCAGCGCGATGTCGATCAGCTCCGAGACGCCATTGCCGACGAACACGCGCTCCGGCACCGCGTTGGGCGCGCCGCGGCCGCGGTAGTGCGCCGCCAGCGCCTCGCGCGTCGCGGGCAGGCCCTGCTGGTGGGTGTAGGGATCGGTCCGAGGCAGGTTGCCCGCGATCGCCTGCTGCAGGTGCTCGGGCGCGCGGAAGCCAAAGGCGCCCGGGTTGCCGATGTTGAGCTTGATCAGGGTCCGGCCCTGGGCCTCGAGCTCGTGCGCGCGCCGTGCCAGTTCACCGCGAATTTCGTATCGGACTTCGGACAGGCGCTCGCGGGTGGCGATCTTGGGCGTGGACATGGGCAAGGGCAGGGCGAACCGCGGGGAAAGTGGCCGCCAGCCTAGCAAAAAGGCGCCCCGTCCCACAGCGCGCGGGTCACCGCCGCTTCAGCCGCGTCGGCGGAAAACGGTTATTTCGCGGGACTGTCATCCGGCGGCGCGGCCGGCGGCAGCAGGTCCTCGAGGAAGAAGGCCGACAGCTCCGAGCGTCCGGTCACCCCGGACTTGGCATAGACCGACACCGACTGCGCGCGCACGGTCTTCTCGCTGGTGCCGCGCGCGGATGCAATTTCCTTCAGGCTCAGGCCCTTGAGCAGGAGGAAGGCGATGTCCTTCTCGGCGGCCGACAGTGCCCACAGGTCCAGCTGGCGGTCGATCGCCCGCGACAGGCCCTCGACATAGCGCCGCGAATCCGAGCGCCAGGCCTCGGCCTGCGCACGGAAGGCGGAGAAATCGCGGCTCTGGTCGGCGAGCCGATGCTTGAGCGCCCAGGCGCCGCGCAGCAGCAGGGCGATGCCGACGCAGGCCGCCACCACGACCGCGCCCTCGGCCAGCACGTGCCAGGTGGTGACGCCTTCCCGCAGGTCGCCGGCAAGGTCGGCGATCGCCAGCGCCGCGATCAGCGCGAGCACGGCGGCGAGCACGCCGCGCTCGCCGCCGTCCAGCCCGCGTCCGTCCGCGGGCGCAGCCTCGTCCTCAGTCATCGTCGTCCTCGTCGCGCTCCTCGTGCGCTGCGAGCATATCGCCGCGACCGCCTTCGTGCGCCTCGCCTTCCTCGCCCTCGCCGAGTTGCAGCGTGTAGCCGGCAAGGTCGAGGGTGCGCGCCTGCGCATCGTAGTGCTGCCACAGGTAGCCGCCGAACAGGCCGACGCCGGCGAGCATGGCGAAGGCCGCGACCGGCCGTGCCGGCACCGGCGCCTCGTCCGCGGGCAGGCCCTGCTTGCCGCCCGTCACCATGGCCGCCGGCAGCCGGTCGCGGTGGCGCAGCGCGTGGATCGCCAGGCCGGCCAGGTGCAGCAGTACGACCACCAGGAAGCCGTTGGCGAGGAGTTCATGGACGTCCTCCACGGCTTCGTTGCCGGTCGCCATCATCAAACCGGTCGCGCCCAGCGCCAGCGCCAGCAGCACCATCGCCACCGCGGCCCAGCTCGAGGCCGGGTTGTGGCCGGCCCAGCGGCGGCCGCTGCCGGACAGCACGCCCTTCAGGTAGCCGAGCAGTTGCCGCGGCGCCAACGCCAGGTCGGACAGGCGCGCATGGCGGGTACCGACCGCCGACCACAGCAAGCGCAACAGCACCACGAACACCAGGCCCAGGCCCGCGAGCATGTGCAAGGGGAAGCGCAGCGACTCGTCGTCCACCAGGTTGGCGATCGAGAATGCGATGATGAACAGGCCCGCGAACAGCCAATGGAAGACGCGGGTGGGAAGGTCGTAGACGCGGACGGATGCCATGGTCGGAGCCTCGTGGA
>CBININ010000284.1:0-2586 GCA_966250755.1 uncultured Gammaproteobacteria bacterium
CGACCTGTTCTCCAGCCTGTTCGAGGGCCCGGATGATTTCTCCGCACGCGATTCGGTCGTGGAGGGCGATCGCGCCCGGGTCGAGATCGCGATGAGCGCCGGGCGCGGCGACCAGTCCCGGCGCTGGAAGGACACCGTGGAGCTGCGCATGGACGACGGCATCTGGTGCCTGGCCGACGTCGCCTACGGCGGCGACTGGCCCTTCGCCAACAAGGGCCGACTGAGCGCGGTGCTCGCGCCGCGGTGAGCATCGCCCTGGTCGTCGCGCTCGACCGCCGGCGCGCGATCGGCCGCGGCAATGCCCTGCCCTGGCACCTGCCCGACGACCTCAAGCGCTTCAAGGCGCTCACGCTGGGCAAGCCGATCCTGATGGGCGGCAACACCGCGCGCTCGATCGGCCGCGCCTTGCCTGGGCGGCGCAACCTGGTGCTCACGCGCGCGCCGGAAGCGCCGGTGGTGGGCATGCAGGTCGTGCGGTCGGTCGACGAGGCGATCGAAGCTGCCGCGGGCGAGCCGCTGATGGTGATCGGCGGCGGCGAAGTCTATGCGCTCACACTGCCGCGCGCCGACGTCCTGCACCTGACCTGCGTGGACACGGTGGTGGAGGGCGCCGACGCCTTCTTCCCGGCGTGGCGTGGCCACGAGTGGGTCGAGACCTTCCGTCAAGCGCATCCCGCCGACGCGCGCCACGCCTTCGCCTTCGACTACGTGGACCTGCGCCGCTCGCTCAACGCTTGAGTTCGCCCGGCGGGACCTCGCGCCCCGGCACCTGGTGCAGGCGCAGTTCGTGGCCCAGTTCCAGCGCGGTGAGCTTGCCACCCCACACCGCGCCGGTGTCGATGGCGTAGATGCCCAGGCCCATGAACAGGCCGAGCGTGGACCAGTGCCCGCACACCACCGGCAACTCGCGCGCCACATGGCCGGGCGCTTCGAACCAGGGATACAGGCCGGGCTTCTGGGTGCCCGGCCGGCCCTTCTCCTCGAAGCCGATGCGCCCGCCCGGGGTGCAGTAGCGCATGCGGGTGAAGACGTTGACGATCGCGCGGAACCGGTCGGGGCCGGTGAGTTTCGGGTTCCACGAGGGCTTGTCGCCGTACATGTTGCGCAGCAGCTTGCGGAAGCCGTCGCCGCGCAGCTGCTCCTCGACCTCGCGCGCGCGTGCCTCGGCCTCGGCCAGGCTCCACTGGGGCGCCAGGCCCGCATGCACCATCGCGAAGCCGAGCGTGCGGTCCAGGTGCATGAACTTCTGCTGGCGCAGCCAATCCAGCAGGCCATCGCGGTCGGGCGCGAACAGGATGGCGCGCAAGTCGGGGTTCACCCGCGCCTGGTCGCCCTCGCTGCGCTGCGCGATGGCCAGCAGCGAGAGGTCGTGGTTGCCGAGCACGACGGTGCTGCTGGCCGCCAGCGAATGCACCAGGCGCAGGGTTTCCAGCGACTGCCCGCCGCGGTTGACCAGGTCGCCGCAGAACCACAGGCGGTCCTTCGCCGGATCGAAGCGCAGCTTGTCGAGCAGGCGCTGGAGGGTGTCGTGGCACCCCTGGAGATCGCCGATGGCGTAGGTGGCCACGCTAGCGGGACCTCCGCGACCCAGGGTCGCCGATCGCGTGGGTCGGCATCAGTGCAGGATCCTGGGGACCGACAGCGTGAAGGGCGCGATCGGCGCGTCGAAGCGGGTGCCGTCGTCGGCCAGCATCTGGTAACTGCCCCGCATGGTGCCCAGCGGTGTTTCAAGCACGGCGCCGGAGGTATATTCGAAGTCGTCGCCCGGCCGCAGCCAGGGCTGCTCGCCGACCACGCCTTCGCCGCGCACTTCCTGCACCTTGCCCTCGTCGTCGGTGATCAGCCAGTGGCGGCTGAGCAGGCGCGCGGCGACGCGGCCGGCATTGTGGATGCGGATGGTGTAGGCGAACACGAAGCGGCGCTCGTCCGGCGTGCTCTGCTCGGGCAGGAAGCGGGTGCGGACCTGGACCTCGATCGCGTGCGGGCTCATGCGCCTAGTTTAACCGGCGGCCGGGGCGGCGGCGGACAGCGCATTGGCGAGGGCGACGAAGTCATGCACCGGCACCTGCTCGGCGCGCAGGTCGGGGCGGATGCCCGCCGCGGCGATGGCGTCGGCGTCGCAGCTGGCCTGCAAGGCATTGCGCAGGGTCTTGCGGCGCTGGCCGAAGGCCTCGCGCACCACCCGCTCGAAGACCAGCGGGTCGGCGATGCCGATTTCGGCCGCGCCGCGCGGGCGCAGGCGCACCACCGCCGAATCCACCTTCGGCGGCGGCCGGAACGCGGCCGGCGGCACGTCGAACAGCGGCTCGACGTGGCAGACCGCCTGCAGCATCACGCTCAGCCGCCCGTACACCTTGCTGCCGGGCTCCGCGCCCATCCGGTCCACCACTTCCTTCTGCAGCATGAAATGCATGTCGCGGATGGCGGCGGCATGCTCGAGCGCGTGGAAGAGGATCGGCGATGAGATGTTGTAGGGCAGGTTGCCGACCAGGCGGATCTGCTTCTGGGCGTGGCCGTCATCGCCGGCGAGCCGGCTGAAGTCCACCTGCAGCACGTCCTTGTGGATGATGGTCAGGCGGCCGAGGC
>CBININ010000285.1:0-2503 GCA_966250755.1 uncultured Gammaproteobacteria bacterium
CAGGTAGCGCATGAATCGCGCCTGGTAGACCGCGTTGATCGGGCCTATGCCCATGGAGCCGGTCGGAAACTGCCAGAAGTCCGGCATCGACCACGGGTGCGGATAGGAGCTGAGGCCCTGGCCACCCTGCCGCCGCGCGGTGATCTCCTGGCGGTAGTGCCTGAGCGCGCCTTCGTCCAGCCGGCCTTCGACGAAGGCGCGGGCGTAGACGCCGGGCGCCGAGTGCGGCTGGAAGTAGACGAGGTCCGCGCCGGCCGGGCCCTCGGGCCCGCGGAAGAAGTGGTGGAAGCCGACCTCGAACAGGTCCGCCGCGGAAGCGTAGCTCGCGATGTGCCCGCCGAGGTCGCCATAGGCCGCGTTGGCCCGCACCACCATCGCGACCGCGTTCCATCGCAGGACGGCCGACAGGCGCCGCTCGATCTCCAGGTCGCCGGGGTACGGCGGCTGTTCGTCGATGCCCACCGTGTTGAGGTAGGGCGTGGCGGCGTCGGGTCGCCAGGGCAGTCTCAACCGGCGGGCGTGCTGTTGCAGCGCGTCGAGGATGGCACCCGCCTGCCGGGCGCCGGCTTCAGGCCCGTAGGCGGCGAGCAGGCCGTCGAGCGCTTCGCACCACTCGTTCACTTCCTGCGGGTCGAGGGGCCCGGCGTCGGCGGCCTCCATCGTCAGCCGTTCCGGAAGATGAAACTGTAGGCGTTGAGCGCTGGCACCCCGCCGAGGTGCGCGTACAGCACTCGCGACCCCTCGGGGAACTCGCCGCGGCGGACCTTGTCGATCATGCCGTGGGCCGACTTGCCCTCGTAGACCGGGTCGGTGAGCATCGCCTCCTGCCGCGCGCACAGTCGGATCGCCTCGAGCGTGCCTTCGTTGGGCAGGCCGTACTCGGGGCCGCCGTAGCGCTCGTCCAGCACGACGTCCTTCTCGGTGATGGGTCGGCCGAGTTCGACCAGCTCCGCCGTGTGGCGCGCGATGCGCAGGATCTGCTCCCGCGTCTGCACCGGCTTGGCCGAGGCGTCGATGCCGACCACGCGGTCGGCCCGGCCGTCCGCGGCGAAGCCCACCACCATGCCGGCCTGCGTGCTGCCGGTGACCGAGCAGACGACGATGTAGTCGAAGCGGAAGCCGAGCTCCTTCTCCTGCGCCCTCACCTCCTCGGCGAAGCCGACGAAGCCGAGGCCGCCCAGCGGATGCTCGGAGCATCCGGCCGGGATGGGGAAGGGCTTGCCGCCGGCGCGGCGCACGTCCTCCATCGCCTTCTCCCAGCTCGGGCGGATGCCGATGTCGAAGCCGGCCGCGTCGAGGCGCACGTCGGCGCCCATGATGCGCGACATCTCGATGTTGCCGACGCGGTCGTACACCGCGTCGGAGTAGTTCACCCAGTTCTCCTGCACCAGCACGCACTTCATGCCGAGGTGGGCCGCGACGGCCGCGACCTGGCGCGTCTGGTTGGACTGGATGCCGCCGATCGACACCAGCGTGTCGTAGCCGCCCTTGATCGCCTCGGGGATGAGGTACTCCAGCTTGCGCGTCTTGTTGCCGCCGAAGGCCAGGCCGCTGTTGCAGTCCTCGCGCTTGGCATACAGCTGCACCTTGCCGCCGAGGTGGGCACTGAGCCGCTTCAGGTGCTGGATGGGGGTGGGGCCGAAGGTGAGCGGATGGCGCTCGAACTTGCTCAGGTTCATGTCGGGCTCGCGGTGGTGTGATCTGGTGCCGCTATGCTAGGAACATCGCCACGCAACGGGGTTGCAATATCGGTCGATATTCCGCCTGCACGGCAGCCCCTGAATGCCATCCGTCGATCTGAAATTGCTTCATGGCAACGAAACGCACAACAAAATCTCGCCGCAAGGTGGAAGCGGCGATCACGCCCGGCCAGCTCGACCGCGTGGACCGCGCGATCCTTCGTTCGCTGCAGCGCGACGCGTCGCTGTCCAACGTGGCGCTGGCCGAGAAGGTCCACCTCAGCCCCGCGGCCTGCCTGCGGCGCACCGAGCGGCTCAAGGCTTCGGGCCTGGTGAGGCGCACCGTCGCGTTGCTCGATCCCGCCCAGCTGGGACTCGGCATGCTGGTGGTGATCGGGGTGGTGCTGGACCGATCCACGCCCGAGTCCTTCGCGGATTTCGAGAAGGCGGTGCACAAGGTTCCCGGCTGCCTGGAGTGCCTGGTGGTGACGGGCGAGTTCGACTACTTCGTCGTGGTCCGCACGCAGGACAACGAGTCCTTCAACCGGCTGCATGCGGCGGAGCTGCTCTACCTGCCCGGGGTGCGCCAGATCCGGACCTTCGTCGTCCTCAAGCAGGTGTTCTCGACGACGGAGCTGCCGATCGGGTGAGTTCGCCGGTTCGGGTAATGTCCCAGCCTTTGCCGGAGGCCTTTGCGATGCAGGTTTCAGCGCTGGTCAGGAACACCCCGGACTCGCACCAAGTCGAAGTCCGCACGAACGACGCCGCTCGGCGACTGCCCATCGCCGACATGACAGCGGCGCTGTCACAGCTGCTCGACCAGT
>CBININ010000286.1:0-2490 GCA_966250755.1 uncultured Gammaproteobacteria bacterium
CGGCCACCTGCCGACGATCAACGCCTCGGTCAGCCGCGGCACCTCGGCCAACTGGCTGGAGAACCGGCCCGGTGCCTTCGCCGCCTCCAACGGCCGCTACGGCACCACCGTGGGCATCACCCTGACCGTGCCGATCTTCTCCGGCTTCGCCACGCAGTCGCGGGTGCGCCAGTCGATCTACGAGCGTGACGCCGCCGAGGATTCGCTGGAAGCGCAGCGCCGCCAGGTCACCCGCGACACGCTCAACTTCTACCGCTCGGTGATCGCCGGCATCAGCCAGGTCGAGGCCAACAAGGCCTCGGTCGAGTCGGGCCAGAAGGCGCTGGAAGCGACCCGCGCCGGCTTCGACGTGGGCACGCAGACCATGCTCAACGTGCTGAACGCGATCCAGACCCTGACCCAGGCCGAGAGCAGCTACTCGCAATCGCGCCACGCGCTGATCCTGGACCAGCTGCAGCTGAAGCAGGCGGCCGGCACGATCGACGTGAAGGACATCGAAGCGGTCAACGCGCTGCTGCAGTAAGCGGCTCAGCGTTCCCCCGGCGCCGGCCGGGGGAACGGCTTCTCCCGCCGCGCTACTCCTCCAGGACGCGGTCGATCAGCTCCATCACCCGCCCCACCGCACCGCGCTCGCTGTCGAACACGCGCCGTGCGTGCTTTCCCCTGCGCTCGCGCTGGCGCTCGTCGCGCAGCAGAGCGAGCACGTCGTGGCCGAGCTGGTCCACCTGCGCCACGCGGCTGGCGCCGCCCTCGCGGATCAGCGTGAGGGTGATCTCCTCGAAATTGAAGGTATGCGGGCCGACCAGCACCGGTCGCGCCAGCGCGGCCGGCTCCAGTACGTTGTGCCCGCCGATCGGCACCAGGCTGCCGCCGACGAAGGCCAGGTCGGAAGCCGCGTAGAACGGCATCAGTTCGCCCATCGCGTCGATCACGAATACCTGGTGCGCGCCCGGCACGCGCTCGACGCTGCGCGTGGCCACGGAAAAGCCAAGGCTGCGCGCCGAGTGCTCCACCAGCTTGAAACGCTCCGGATGCCGCGGCGCGATCAGCAGCAACGCGTCGGGCAAGCGCCGCAGGACGTCGAGGTGCGCCTCGAGCACCGCCAGTTCCTCGCCCTCGTGCGTGCTGGCCGCGATCCATACCGGGCGCCGCGGGCCCCACTGCGCGCGCAACGCCGCGCCCTTGTCCACTGCGCCGTCGGGCACTGGCATGTCGAACTTCAGGTTGCCGCTGACCACCAGTTGCGAGGGCTCGGCGCCCAGCAGCCGGTAACGCGCCGCGTCGGTGCGCGACTGCGCGGCGATCTGGCGCACGCTGCGCAAGGCCGCGCGCACCAGCGGCAACAACGGGCGGTAGCCGCGCATCGAGCGCTCGGACAGGCGCGCATTGACGATCATCAAGGGGATGCCCCGATGCCGGCAGGCGAAGTACAGGTTCGGCCAGATCTCCGTTTCCACGATCAGCGCCAGCCGTGGCCGTACCCGCTTGAGGAAGCGGTGCACCGCGAACGGCAGGTCGTAGGGCAGGTAGACGTGGAACACGCTGTCGCCGAACAGCTGGTGCACGCGCGCCGAACCGGTCGGCGTCACGGTGGTGACCACCAGCGGCGCATTGGGGTAGTCGCGCCGAAGCGCCTTGATCAGCGGTTCGGCCGCATTGACCTCGCCCACCGACACCGCATGCACCCACAGGCTGCCGCTGAATTCCGGCTTCTGGAACAGGCCGAAACGCTCCGGCCAGCGCCGATGGTAATTGCCGTAGCGCGCGCCACGGATCAGCAGGCGCAGCACGATCAGCGGCGTCGCCAGGTACATCACGAAGGTGTAGAGGTAGCGCAACGGGAGGCCAGCCGGGAGGAATGGCGGGAAGTATAGGCCGTGCCCTTGCTCGCTCCCCTTCCCGGAAGGCGCCGGAGCGAGGAGACCAGGGCTGCGGGGAAGACGACGGCCGATGCATTCCCGCGAGCCCGCCCCCTCATTCCGGAGGGGACAGGGCCCCGGAGCCCGTACAATCCCCCGGATGCCCGGCATGCCCCGCCCCTCCTTCGATCCTTCGCTGCTCGCTCCGCGCCACTGGCCTGCCTGGCTTGGCGTGGGCGTCATCTGGCTGATCGCGCGCCTGCCCTATCCGCTGCTGATGGGGCTGGGCAGGCTGCTCGGTGCACTGATCCGCCACGTGCCCTCGCGCCGGCGCGGCATCGCCGAGGCGAACATCGCGCTGTGTTTTCCGGAGCTCGACGCGAAGGCGCAGGCCGCGCTGGTCGATGCGCACCTGACCGACATCGGCCTGATGCTGGTGGAGTTCGCGCTGGGCTGGATGGGCTCGGACCGGGCGATCGCACGCATCCCGACCCGGGTCGAAGGCCTGGAACACCTGGAGGCGGCACGCGCGCAGGGCCAGGGCTAGCTGCAGGTGGGCGGGCATTTCTAGCATCTGGAGCTGTGCGCGCGGCTGATCTCGCGACGCATACCGATCGCCGGCATGTACCGG
>CBININ010000287.1:0-2465 GCA_966250755.1 uncultured Gammaproteobacteria bacterium
AGGCCCAGAAGCGCGAGCCGTCCTTGCGGATGCGCCAGCCTTCCTCCTCGAAGCGCCCATTCTGCAGCGCGCGTGACAGCACCTCGTCGGCCCAGCCGCTGGCGGCCAGCTCCGGCGGGTAGAAGGTGGAGACGTGCTTGCCGAGGATCTCGTCGGCGCGGTAGCCCTTGGTGCGCTGCGCGCCCGGGTTCCAGGTCGCGATGTGGCCCTCGGGGTCGAGCAGGAAGATGGCGTAGTCCTGCACGCCTTCCACCAGCAGGCGGAAGCGCTCCTCGCTCCGGCGCAGCATCTGCTCGTGCATGCGGCGTTCGGTCAGGTCGCGCGTGACCTTCGAGAAACCGCGCAGCCGGCCCTGTTCGTCGAGCAGCCGGGTGATGACGACCGAGGCCCAGAAGCGCGAGCCGTCCTTGCGCACGCGCCAGCCCTCGTCCTCGAAGCGGCCTTCCTTGCGCGCCATCTCCAGCTCGTAGTCCGGCCAGCGCCGCGCGACCTGGTCGGGCGGATAGAACACCCGGAAGTGCTGGCCGATGATTTCCTCGGGACGGTAGCCCTTGATGCGCTCGGCGCCCAGGTTCCAGGTGCGCACATGGCCCCCGGGGTCGAGCAGGAAGATGCCGTAATCGCCGATCGAATCCACCATCAGGCGGAAGTCGTGGTCGCTCACCAGCTCCTGGGGGCCGGCGTGGGGCGTGGCCGAGGAAGGCGACTCCTTGGCCGGGCAGGGCTTGTGTGGATCCATGCGGGTAGCGCGGGCCGGGATGGCGAAGGGATGCCGCAGTCTACGCCGTGTGAAGACGCGCCCCGCGCGCGCGCGGCGGCCGCCATTCAGGCCCTGGGCAGGTGTCGCAAGGCCTGCTCGGCCTCGGCGTGCAGCGCGTGTTCGGGGTGGCGCGGCAGCAGGTCCTCGAGCAGGGCCCGCAGCCCCGGGCCGCGCCCCGGCTCGGCGGCGAGAAGGCGCACTGCGCGCAAGCCCTGCGCCAGCGCCCCGCGGGTGCGCGGGAAGCGCTGCGCATACTCCAGGGCCAGCGTGCCCGACAGCCGGGCCTGGCCGAGGCGCTCGGTCAGTTCGGCGAGGCGGCCGAGTTCCTCGGGTTCCTGCAGTTCGAACCCGGGTTCGAGCGTACGCGCCGACAGGAACAGCGCCAGCGCCTGGCGGTCCTGGCCGAGCGCCAGCAGGGTGGCGACGTACTCGCGGTCGTGCGCGAGCAGGGCGTCGCGATCGCCTGCGGCTTGCAGCAGTTCCCGGTAGCGCGCGTGCACCGGCGCCGAGCCGCCGCGCCCGCGCAGCACCGGCAGCAGGCGCGCGGCGGCCGCCGCGGGATCCGGCGGATCGGCGGCGGCCAGCGCGTCGGCTTCCTGCATCGCCGCGTCCTCGTCGAAGGAGGCCAGCCGTGCGCGCGGCAGCGGCGCCGGCGTGGCGAGTTCGAAGGCGCCCTTCATGCGATGCAGCCATTCGCCCAGCGCGTGATACGCGAGCACCAGCGAGGCCAGTTGCACGAAGCGCACCGGCGCGGCGGCGAGCCAGCCGGGCAGCAGCGCGCCGAGCGCCGCCGCGAGCAGCGCGCCGGCCAACAGCAGGCCCGCCACCTGCGCGGCCCCAGCCGCATAGGCGGGGCCCGCGCGCCGCAGCATCTCGAGCCAGGCACGCGGATCGAAGGCGCGCAGCAGGCTGCCTTCCAGCGTGAGCAGGGACAGCACCGCGGGCGCGACGCAGGCGAAGGCCAGTGCCGCCAGCAGCGCGGCGCGCGCACCCAGGACGTGCCACAGCAGCCAGCCCGCCACCAGCAGCGCGGCCCACAGCACCAAGTGCCGCAGCGCCAGGCCGTCGGCGACGATCTCCTCGCGATGGACGGAATCGGCGGGGCCCGCGAGCGCGCGCATCAGCGCTTCGACCGCGACCTTGATGCCGAGCAGCCACAGCACGCCATCGAGCAGCAGGCCCAGCAGCAGCGCCACCATGCCGCCGGGCGAGCCACCGACCTGCAAGGTGCTGCCCACGCCGAAGCCCATCACCGCCTTCAACGCGTAGGAGGCCAGCGCCAGCAGGCTCAGGCCCAGCACCCAGCCGAGCCGTCCCTGCCCGAGCGCCCCGGCGAACATCGCCTAGGCGGCGCGCTCGCTGGCGCGGTCGTTGGCGCCTTCGGGCCACCGGGCCAGCAGTTCGGCCTCGTGCGCTTTCGCCTTGGCCAGGTGCGCTTCCTTGACGTGGCCGAAGCCGCGGATGTGCTCGGGCACGCGGGCGATCTCAACGGCCAGCGCGTGGTTGGCGAGCGCGAGGTCGGCCAGCAGGGCCTCGATCGTCGCGCGGTAGTCGACGATCAGCTGGCGCTCGGTGCGGCGCTCGTCGGTGCGGCCGAAGGGATCGAAGGCCGTGCCGCGCAGGAACTTGAAGCGCCGCAGCACGCGCATTGCGCCGAACATCCACGGCCCGAACTCGCGCTTGGCCAGGTGGCCGCGGCTGTCGC
>CBININ010000288.1:0-2369 GCA_966250755.1 uncultured Gammaproteobacteria bacterium
ACGGATTCCGGCAGGACGGGGACTTTGACTTCGATGCTCATGGCAGGGCCCTGGATGGTTCGAGTTCGGTTATTCGGCGACGTGGTCGCCGTCGGCGGGGTTGATCAGTGCATCGGCGATCAGCTTGGCCTGCTCCGCGACATGCGTCTGCAGGTGGCCGCAGGCCGGCGCCGCGGAGCGCGCGCGGCCGGTGTAGTCGAGCACCTGGCCCGGCTGCAAGCAGGCGCGCAGGTGGTGCTGGACCTGGTACCAGGCGCCCTGGTTCATGGGTTCTTCCTGGCACCACATCACTTCGTGGGCGTTGCCGAAGCGCTTGAGCTCGGCGGTCAGCTCCGCGCGCGGGAACGGATACAGCTGCTCGACCCGCACGATGGCGACGTCCGCCAGGCCCTTGGCCTCGGCGGCTTCCACCAGCTCGTAGTAGACCTTGCCGCCGCAGACCACGACGCGCTTGGCCTTCGCGGCGTCCTTTACGCGCGAATCCGGGATCAGCAGCTGGAAGCCGCCCTCGGCCAGGTCGTCGAGCGAGGACACCGAGTACTTGTTGCGCAGCAGCGACTTCGGCGTCATGACGACCAGCGGCTTGCGGGTCGGGCGCAGCATCTGCCGGCGCAGCATGTGGAACATCTGCGCGGGCGTGGTCGGGGTGCAGACCTGGATGTTGTTGAGCGCGCACAGCTGCAGGAAGCGCTCCAGGCGCGCCGAGCTGTGCTCCGGGCCCTGGCCCTCGTAGCCGTGCGGCAGGAACAGCACCAGGCCGCAGAGGCGTCCCCACTTCGACTCGCCGGAGGCGATGAACTGGTCGATCACCACCTGCGCGCCATTGGCGAAATCACCAAACTGGGCTTCCCAGATGTTTAGGGTCATCGGCTCGGCGGTCGAGTAGCCGTACTCAAAGGCCATCACCGCTTCTTCCGACAGCAGCGAGTCGATGATGACCGCGTGCTCGGGATCCTTCACCAGGGCGTGCAGAGGCAACAGGGTGCCGTCGGTGGCCTGGTCATGCAGCACCGCATGGCGGTGGAAGAAGGTGCCGCGTCCCGCGTCCTGGCCCACCAGTCGCAGGCGGTAGCCCTCGGTCAGCAGGGTGGCGTAGGCGAGGTTCTCGGCGAAACCCCAGTCCATCGGCAGCTCGCCGGCCGCCATCTTGCGGCGGTCCTCGTAGATCTTGGCCACGCGCGGGTGCAGCACCAGCGACTCGGGCAGGGTGTTGATGCGCTTGGCCAGGCTGTCGAGCGAGAAGCGCGGCAGGCCGGTCTTCACCGCGTCCGACAGCTTGCCGTCGAGCCAGGGCTTCCAGTCCACCGCGAAGGGATCGCTGGCGCCGGTGGCCACGTCGGCGGTGACGTCGCCGCGGTCGAGCTTGTTGCGGTAGGCGTCCACCAGCGCGGCGGTGCCGGCGGCATCGAGCAGCCCCTGCGACGCCAGCGCGTCGGCGTAGAGCTCGCGCGTGGTCTTGCGGGAACGGATGTTCTGGTACATCAGCGGCTGCGTGGCCGCCGGCTCGTCGGCCTCGTTGTGGCCGTGGCGGCGGTAGCAGACCAGGTCGATGACGATGTCGCGGGCGAAGGCCTGGCGGAAGTCGAAGGCCAGCTGGGCGCAGAACACCACCGCCTCCGGATCGTCGCCGTTCACGTGCAGCACCGGCGCGCCGACGATCTTCGCCGGGTCGGTGCAATACAGCGTCGAGCGCGCATCGTCCGGCCGCGAGGTGGTGAAGCCCACCTGGTTGTTGACCACCACGTGCACGGTGCCGCCGACCGCGAAGCCGCGGGCCTGCGACATCTGGAACAGCTCCATCACCACGCCCTGGCCGGCGAAGGCGGCGTCGCCATGGATCAGGATCGGCATCACCTGCTTGCGGCCGGTGTCCTGGCGACGCAATTGGCGCGCGCGCACCGAGCCCGCGACCACCGGGTCGACGATTTCGAGATGCGAGGGATTGAAGGCCAGCGCCAGGTGCACCGGGCCGCCGGGGGTGGCGATGTCCGCCGAGAATCCCATGTGGTACTTCACGTCGCCGGAATGCTCGGGGGTGTCCGGATGGTCGAACTTGCCCTCGAATTCGGCAAAGAGTTTTCCGGTCGGCTTGCCCAGGGTATTGATCAGAACATTGAGGCGGCCGCGGTGGGCCATGCCGATCACCATGTCCTTCACGCCCTGGCTGCCGCCGCGGCGCACCAGGGTGTCGAGCAGCGGGATCAGCGACTCGCCGCCTTCCAGCGAGAAGCGCTTCTGGCCGACGTACTTGGTGTGCAGGTAGCGCTCGAGGCCCTCGGCGGCGGTGAGCCGCTCGAGCACGCGCAGTTTCTCGTCCTTGCCGAGGCCGAAGCGGCCGGCGGCGCTCTCCATCCGCTGCTGCATCCAGT
>CBININ010000289.1:0-2355 GCA_966250755.1 uncultured Gammaproteobacteria bacterium
GGCCGCGCTGGTGACGGCGGTGCGCTCGGCCCTGCGCGGCCGCGGCCGCCAGTACGAGTTGCGCGACCTGCTCGCGGGGCTGCAGGAGGCCGACCAGCGCAAGACCGAATTCCTCGCCACCCTCGCGCACGAGTTGCGCAACCCGCTCGCGCCGATCCGCAGTTGCGTCGGCATCCTGCAACGCGGCATCGACGACCCAGGGCCGGTGCTCGAGGTGATGGAACGCCAGGTACACCAGATGGTGCGGTTGGTGGACGACCTGCTGGAGCTGTCGCGCATCAACCAGGGCAAGGTCGAGTTGCGGATGGAGGAAGTGACCCTCGACGCGGTGGTGGCCGCGGCGATCGAGACCAGCCGGCCACTGATCGATGCCTCGCGGCACCGGTTGGAGGTCGACGTGCCCGCCGAACCGGTGTGGCTGCGCGCCGATCCGGTGCGCCTGGCCCAGGTGCTGTCCAACCTGCTCAACAACGCTGCCCGCTACACCGATCCCGGCGGCAATATCCGCATCGCGGTGCGCGCGGCGGACGGCATGGCGATCATCCGCGTCAGCGACAATGGCATGGGCATGGCCGCCGATCGCGTCGAGGGCGTGTTCGACATGTTCACCCAGGGCGACAGCCGCGACATCCGCGCGCAAAAGGGCCTGGGCATCGGCCTGGCGCTGGTGCGCAACCTGGTGGAGATGCACGGCGGCGGCGTGTCCGCTCGCAGCGAAGGTCCGGGCAAGGGTAGCGAATTCGAAGTGCGGCTGCCGCTGGCGCCGGCGCCCGAGCCCTCGAACCCGCACCCGGGTGCGGACGCACAGCCGATCCCGCACCGCATCCTGGTGGTGGACGACAACCGCGACGCCGCCGATTCGCTCGCCGCGCTGCTTGGACTGGTGGGCGCACAGGTCGCGGTGGCCTATGACGGCGCGCAGGCACTCGACCTCGTCGAATCCTTCAACCCGCGCGTGGCAGTGCTCGACCTCGGCATGCCGGGCATGAGCGGGCTCGACCTTGCGCGGCGGCTGCGCGCGCGCGACGGCGACGGCGACTGCACCCTGATCGCGCTCACCGGCTGGGGCCAGGCCTCGGACCGGGAACTCACCCGCGCCGCCGGCTTCAGTCACCACCTGACCAAGCCGGTGGACTTCGACGCCATGCAGGCGCTGCTGGCGCGGATCTAGCGCGCCTTCAGAAGATCGCGCCGAGGATCCGACGCAGGAAGCGCAGGCTGCCGAAACGCGGGCCCGCGTCCTCGCTGCTGGCGACCACCCGCCCGCCGGCGGACGGCTCGCGCACCAGGGTCAGGCCGTGCACGAGCACGCCCCAGGCCGTCTCGGCGCCGTGCGCGCGGAACCGCACCTGGCGGTTCCACGCCAGCAGGCGCTCGGGCGGCACCGCGTGCAGGCCCGCATCCTCCACCTGCTCGACGTCGGCACGCAGCAGCAGCACACCGGCTTCATGCGCCGGCGCCTCGGCGATGCGGAACAGCACACGCCCGAGCAACAGCGTCGACAAGCGGAAGGACAGGCGGGTGCGGAAGCGCAGGTTCTCGCTGGCGCCGAAGAAGTCGCGCCAGCCGAACACCACCTGCTCGCCGGGCTGCAGCCGCCACTCGACGATCGCGCGTCCGGCGTCGGCCGACGCGATGCGGCCCTGCCCCTGCGCATCCTCCCGCGCCAGCAATCGTCCGCGGGTGAACCACAGGTAGCGCCCATGAAGCAGTCGCGCGATCGGCGCCGACCCCGGCCATGGCGCCAGCCGCAGGTGGTTGTCGCTGTTCGACAATTGACGGTGCGTGACCAGCGCGTCCTCGAAGGCCGGATCGAGGGTGAGGCGACGGCCGACCCGCACCTCGCCCTGCGGCCCCGCGTCGCCGCCCAGGCCCAGCACCTGCGGGCCGCCGTGGCGGAAAGCCGACAAGGCCAGCACGTACAGGAAACTCTTCGCGGCCAGGAAGGCGAGCAGCAACCACGCCGCCACGCGCACCCGCGCATGCAACTGCAGCCAGTCCTCGCCCAGCGAACGCGCCTGCGCCTGCACGACGTCGATGTCCTGCCAGAGCTGCTCCGCAACCACGCCGATCCGCCATTCCAGCGCCTCGTCGAGCGCACCCACCGCATCCGCGCCCCAGGCGCCGCCCGGCGCCAGGGCACGCGCCATCCCGGCGCCGACGACGCGCTCCGCGCAGGTCGCGGGTCGCCACGCGCTGCAGGACGCTCGCGCCGGGAACGCCAATGCCTGCAAGCGGCGCGGCAGCGAAGCCACCCGTTCGCGCGCGGAGGCCAGGCCGCGGCGCGTCGCCAGCCCGGACTCGCCGAGCAGGCGCAGGCCTTCGCGTCGCGTTTCGCCGCGCCAGCGCGCGAGC
>CBININ010000290.1:0-2354 GCA_966250755.1 uncultured Gammaproteobacteria bacterium
TCATACGACTCGCTCGCCGACAAGGTGGCCTGGCCCGAATCGGGACCCGGCGCATTGCGGTGTTCGGGATTGCCGCCGGCCTCGGCGATGTCCTGCGGCGAGCCGTCGCCGCTCTCGACCTGCGCGCCGAGGCCGGCGCCGCCGCCCTCAGGTTGCGCGCCGACGACGGAGTAGGTGCCCTGGTCCCCGGGCGTGCCGGAGCCGAACTTGCGCTGGTCGCTGCTGGTGTTGCCTTCCCTGGCGTTCATGGTCTTCTCCTGCGGTGGCCTGGCCTCGAATCTAGCGGCCCGTGGCCCAACGCAGGCGAAACGTCACCCAGGGGCGCGGATACGCCGGTCCGTCGCGATCCAGTTGGTTTCCCAGGTCTGGCCGCCGTCCAAGGAATAAGCCTGTTCGAAACTCGCCGCGTCGGCGCTGATGCCCGAGATGACGAAGCGCACCAGGACGGGGCGTCCGTCGACTTGCTCCATGCCGAAGAACTCGCCGCGGCCATTCCGGAAGGCGCCGACCACCGGCGGCGTCAGGGTGCCGTCATGGGCGCTGGCGTAGTTCAGGCTCCATTGCCCGGTCCGCGGGTCGAACAATCGCAGGCTGGCACCTTCGATGCGGCCGGCCTTGCCCTCCACGCGCAGCTCGACCAGGTTCGCCCGCCCGTCCAGCACCGGCCGTACCACGCTGGTGCCGGTGTACTCGACCCACTCCTGCGAACCCGACAGGGGGCGCACCCGCCGCTTCACCTGCGTGCGCCACGTGCCCATTTCCCAGTCGAACGCCTGCGCGCCCGTCCTGTCCGGCGCGATCGTCGCTGCCGTCATGGCGGCAGGAGACAAGCCGAGCAGGAGCGCCAGGACGCCGGCGCGCGCCAGTCCACGTGCCTCGAGGTTTTGCATTGCCGCGCTCCGTTTCGCATGATGGCGCGAGCATCGGCCAGGAGGCGACGGTGGACAAGAAGCTACCTGCAGGTAACCGTGCCGCGATCGCGGGATGTCCCCTGGCCGCCGCTTTCGCGGCCTTCGGCGGCAAGTGGAAGTTGACCCTCCTGTACTGGCTCGCGCATGGCGAGCTGCACTTCGCCGGGCTGCAGCGGCGCGCCCTCGGCATCTCCAGCAAGGTGCTGGGCGAGCAGCTGCGGGAACTGGAAGCGGACGGGATCGTGCAACGCCTGCCGACCGGTCCCGTCCCCGCGCCGGTGATCTATCGCCTCACGCCCTACGGCCAGACCTTGTTGCCCGTGGTCGAGGCCGTGCGTCGGTGGGGCGAGCGCCATCTGGAGCGCTCGCCGGACGGGCCGAGGCACGACAGCCTGGGCTGCGCCGCGCCGCTGGCGCGCCTGCCGCGCCGGGCCGCTACTTGAAGACTGCGGCCAGCACGGCGCGTACCGCTTCGCTGTCACCGAGTGACACGACGAACAGGAAGGGCAGGTGGGCGGCGAGCAACCACCAGTACGCGGGATGGCGGAAGCTGCCGAAGCGCCAGAAGTAGAGCGTGATCAGCCCCATCATCACCACGAACGACGGAACCGACAGTCCCACGAGGGAGATGCCGGCCATGTTGCCCTGCTTGGCGATGATCATGCCGGTGCCCAGCATCCGTGCCAGCGCGGGCGACAGCACTGCGAACACCGAGGCCATCATCCACTGCACGTGGCCTGGCAAATCGCGGCGCTTCATGGCGACGATCGCCATCGCCACGCTGGCGACGAACAGGCTGATCAGCACCGCGTCGATGATGCAGGCGAAGTAGGCGAAGGTCGGGTTGAAGAAGCCGTTCGGGTCGAGTTCGGCGACGTCGTCGATGTTCCTCGGGATGATGGTCAGCGCGCTGCCGGCGACGATGCCGGCGACGAGGGTGGCGAAGGCGCCGTACAGGCGATGCCGCCTGACGTCGCCGCGGCGGGTGATCAGCCAGGGCTGCACCAGCACCAGGATGTACCAGAGCGTCGCCGACAGGCCGTGCACGTGCTGGTGGAAGGTAGCCTCGCCCAGCTTGCTGAAGTAGCTGAAGGCGAAGCCGAGCAGGGTGATCGCGAAAGGGAGCAGCATCCACAGGTGGAAGTTCCGGTACGGCCCGGTCCCCGGCACGACGGTCGGTGTGGCGCGCATCCCCATCCCCTGGCTTGGCGTGGGCCGATTATGCACAGCGCGCGCGGGCTTGGGATGGCCCGCCGCGGCCCCATGTCGTGAAGATCCGATCCGAGCGTCATCCATGACCGTCCCGCTTTCCATCCTCGACCTCGCGCCCGTCACCGTCGGCAGCACGCCGGCGCAGACCTTCGCCAACACGCTCGACCTTGCCCGCCACGCCGAGCGCCTGGGCTACCGCCGCTACTGGCTGGCCGAGCACCACAACATGCC
>CBININ010000291.1:0-2343 GCA_966250755.1 uncultured Gammaproteobacteria bacterium
TGTTGCCGAAGAACAGGTTGTGCGTGAGGTGGTCGATGAAGGTCAGGCCGAAGCCGGCCGGATTCGGATCGGCCCCCGGGATCGGCGCGTAGTCGCCGTCGTAGACGCTGCCGGTGGCGCCGTAGCGGTCCACCAGGTAGAGCATGCAGTCGCCAATGCCCTTGACCACCGGCGCATCCACGGCCTTGGTGGCTTCGCGCGGGCCGATCGCCTCGCCGCCGTTGCCGAGCACGGTCCTGAGCACGTCGGCGCCCGGGGTCTGGAAGCGGATCGCGAAGCCGCAGGCGCAGGGCCCGTGGGCGCGGGCGAAGTCGGCGGCGAAGCTGTCGGGATCCTCGTTCACCAGGAAGTTGACGCCGCCCTGCCGGTACACGGTGATCGGCCGCGACTTGTGCTGGAGCACCGCGGAAAAGCCCATGCGCTTGAACAGCGCGCGCAGGGCGGCGCTTCCGGCCGCATCCGGCGCGGCGAACTCGACGAACTCGAAGCCGTCGATGCCCATCGGGTTGGCGAAGGTGGTCGGCTGCATGCCGAGGTTGGGTTGCGCGCTCATGGTGGCCTCCGGTGCGTCGCCGCGGGGACTTGCGGTCGAAACCCGGATTATATAGTTTCATATGAAACCAATGGCAAGCCGCATGCCTGACCACGCCGTCCTCGAGCTCGACCGTTTCCTGCCCTACCGGCTGTCGGTGCTGTCCAACCGCGTCAGCCAGGACATTGCCCGGCTGTACGCCGAGCGCTTCGGCCTGGGCATCACCCAGTGGCGGATCCTGGCGGTGCTCGGGCGCTACCCGGACCTGTCGGCCACCGAGGTGGCCGAGCGCACCGCCATGGACAAGGTGGCGGTAAGCCGGGCGGTCGCCTCCCTGCTCGACGCCGGCCTGCTGCGGCGGCGCGCCCATGGCGCCGATCGACGGCGGTCGGTGCTGGAGCTGTCCGCGCGCGGCTATCGCATCTACGACGAGGTCGCGCCGCTGGCGCTGGCCTTCGAGCAGCGCTTGCTGGCCGGCCTGTCCCCCGACGAGCGCCGCACCCTGCTGGCCCTGTTCGACAAGCTCGACGCCAGCGAGCAGGCCTCGCGGCAAAGCTGAACTCCGGGCAACGCAAGGGTTGACCCCCGCGGCCGCTTGCCTACCATCCAGTGCTCATGGGCTCTGGGCACACGCACGGCATGGACATCCCGGACGAGGTTCGTCGCTTCGTGCTCACGAGCATCCCGACGGTTCCGCACCTGGAAACGCTGCTGCTGCTGTGGCGCGAGCGCAAGGAGCTGTGGAGCGCGGAGGAGATCGCGCTGCGGCTATACGTCGCGCCCACCCTTGCCCACACCCTGGCCGCCGACCTGTGCACCGCGGACCTGCTCGATTGTGAAGGCGATCCGCCGGTGTATCGTTCGCGCCGGGAGCCCGCGCATCTCGCCCGGCTGGTGGA
The DNA here is from genome assembly GCA_966250755.1 of uncultured Gammaproteobacteria bacterium. Lineage (GTDB taxonomy): Bacteria > Pseudomonadota > Gammaproteobacteria > Xanthomonadales > Xanthomonadaceae > Arenimonas. The sequence goes on from CBININ010000291.1 coordinate 1,432, forward strand.
AGGCCTGGACCAGGCCTACACCCGGCAGCTGCGCGAGGTCACGCGACTGATCCATTCCAACGTGGACCGGCGCGCCGAACGCTTCAAGCAGGCTTTCACCTGGAAGAAGGACCGATGACCGCGCTGATCATCTACTCCCTGTGCGCCCTGCTGAGCCTGGCGATCGCGACCTCGCTATGGCGCCACCACGCGCGCACGCGCTCGCGCCTGCTCTACTGGTCCGCCCTGTGCTTCTCGGGCCTGGCGCTCAACAACGTCCTGCTGGTGCTCGACAAGGTCGTCTACACCGAGCTCGACCTGGCGCCGATGCGGCAGGTGACGGCGCTGCTCGCGCTGTGCGTGATGCTTTTCGGCCTGACCTGGGAGGAAGAGTGAACAACCCGCTGCTCACCGGCGCCATCGTGCTCGCCGCGGCCATGGTCGGCCTGCACTTCCTGCGCTTCTGGAAGGCGACGCGGGACAACTTCTTCCTGCTGTTCGCGCTCTCGTTCTTCATCCAGTCGGCGCAGTGGCTGCACTCGGGCCTTTACCACGGCACCGACGATTATTCGCCGCTGTACTACCTGGCGCGGCTGCTGGCCTACGGCCTGATCGGCGTCGCCATCCTGCGGCGCAACGCCGAACCGCAGCCGGCGCGCTGAGGGCGAGCCCGGAAAAAAAGACGGCCGCGCGAGGCGGCCGTCTTGGTTTGCGGCGCGGCGCGGATCACTTCACGCCGTGCATCAGCTTCTGGATCAGCGGGGCGATCAGGAACAGCAGCGCGCCCGGGATCACCAGCGCCCAGAAGCCGAAGGTGTAGCCGGCCAGCGCGGACTGCACGTTCATGCCGGTCTCGCCGCTGACGTGGCCGGCGAAGATGCCCGACAGGTTGTTGCCGATGCCGGTGGACAGGAACCAGCCGCCCATGCCGAA
>CBININ010000292.1:0-2286 GCA_966250755.1 uncultured Gammaproteobacteria bacterium
CGGGGCGGCGCCGGCGCCGCCCTTGAATCCGGCGCCGCCGCCCGGACTTATACTTGCAGCATGGCCTCCGGACCCGACAACGAGCGCGAACGAGAGCACGAGCACGGCGTGCTGGTCGAGACCTCCAAGCCCGAGGTGCTCCGCCCGCCGTTGTACACCGTGGTCCTGCTCAACGACGACTTCACCCCCATGGACTTCGTGGTCGAGGTGCTGCAGGTCTTCTTCGCGCTGAACCGCGAAAAGGCGACGCAGATCATGCTTCACGTCCATACCCGCGGCAAAGGCGTGTGCGGGGTGTATACGAGGGAAGTGGCTGAATCGAAAGTGACCCAGGTGAACGAGTTTTCGCGTATGCACCAGCATCCACTGTTGTGCAGCATGGAAAAAGCCTAGGCTGGCTTTAAACCGGAGGGACCCGCCCCCACTAACGGGGAAACCTGTCGGAGTCAGATATGTTCAGCAAGGATCTCGAGTACTCGATCGGCCAGTGCTACAAGCAGGCACGCGAGGCCCGCCATGAGTTCATGACGGTCGAGCACCTGCTGCTGGCGCTGCTGGAGAACCCGGCCGCGCTGGCGGTGCTCAAGGCCTGCGGCTTCAACCAGCCCGCGCTGGCGGAGGGCCTGCGCCAGGTCATCGCCGACTCGGTCCCGGTGCTGCCGGCCGACGACGCCCGCGACACCCAGCCCACGCTGGGCTTCCAGCGCGTGCTGCAGCGCGCCGTCTACCACGTGCAGTCCTCCGGCAAGAAGGAGGTCACCGGCGCCAACGTGCTGGTCGCGATCTTCGGCGAGAAGGATTCGCACGCGGTCTACCTGCTGCAGCAGCAGGACATCAGCCGCCTGGACGTCGTCAACTACCTGTCGCATGGCATCGCCAAGGTCAACGACGGCAGCGAGGACAAGGCGCAGGGCGCCGAGGCCCGCAACGAGGGCGAGGGCGGCGACGAGATCAAGGGCAACCCGCTGCAGGAGTTCGCGAGCAACCTCAACGAGCTGGCGCGCGAGGGCCGCATCGACCCGCTGGTCGGGCGCGAGGACGAGGTCGAGCGCACCATCCAGGTGCTGTGCCGCCGGCGCAAGAACAACCCGCTCTACGTCGGCGAGTCCGGCGTGGGCAAGACCGCGCTCGCCGAGGGCCTGGCCTGGCGGATCGTGGAGGGCCGCGTCCCCGAGGTGCTGGCCGACGCGATCATCTATTCGCTCGACCTGGGCGCGCTGGTCGCCGGCACCAAGTACCGCGGCGACTTCGAGAAGCGCCTGAAGGCCGTGCTCGCGCAGATGAAGAAGGAGCCGCGCGCGATCCTGTTCATCGACGAAATCCACACGATCATCGGCGCCGGCTCCGCTTCGGGCGGCACCATGGACGCGTCCAACCTGATCAAGCCCGTGTTGCAGAACGGCGAGCTGCGCTGCATCGGCTCGACCACCTTCCAGGAATACCGGGGCGTGTTCGAGAAGGACCGCGCGCTGGCGCGTCGCTTCCAGAAGATCGACGTGGTCGAGCCCTCGATCTCCGAGGCGGTGGCGATCCTCAACGGCCTGAAGCCGCGCTACGAGGCGCACCACGAGGTGCGCTACAGCGCCGAATCCATCCAGGCCGCGGTGGACCTCTCGGTCAAGCACATCAACGACCGCCTGCTCCCCGACAAGGCCATCGACGTGATCGACGAGGCCGGGGCGCGCCAGCGCCTGCGCCTGCCGGAGGAGCGCAAGGAGGTCATCGACGTCGAGGAGGTCGAGCTGATCGTCGCCAAGATGGCGCGCATCCCGCCCAAGCAGGTCAGCGCCTCGGACAAGGACGTGCTCAAGAACCTCGAGCGCAACCTGAAGATGGTGATCTTCGGCCAGGATCCGGCGATCGAGACCCTGGTCTCGGCGATCAAGCTGGCGCGCTCGGGGCTGGGCAGCCCGGACAAGCCGATCGGCAACTTCCTGTTCGCCGGCCCGACCGGCGTGGGCAAGACCGAGGTGACCAAGCAGCTCGCGCTGCAGCTGGGCATCGAACTGGTCCGCTTCGACATGTCCGAATACATGGAGCCGCATTCGGTCAGCCGCCTGATCGGCGCGCCCCCGGGTTACGTGGGCTTCGACCAGGGCGGCCTGCTGACCGAGAAGATCGTCAAGACGCCGCACTGCGTGCTGCTGCTGGACGAGGTCGAGAAGGCGCATCCGGACATCTTCAACATCCTGCTGCAGGTGATGGACCGCGGCGTGCTGACCGACACCAATGGGCGCGAGGCGAACTTCAAGAACGTGATCCTGGTGATGACCACGAATGCCGGCG
>CBININ010000293.1:0-2173 GCA_966250755.1 uncultured Gammaproteobacteria bacterium
GGCTACGGCCTGTCGCCGGCGCTGGTGGAGGATCTCGTCGCCGACGCGCCCGACCTGGTGATGACGGTGGACAGCGGCGTGGCCTGCCTGGCGGGCGTGGCCGCGGCGCGTGCCCGCGGTTGGCGCGTGGTGGTCACCGACCACCACCTGCCCGGCGAGCGGCTGCCGGACGCCGACGTCATCGTCAATCCCAACCTCGACGGCGACGGATTCCCGAGCAAGGCGCTGGCCGGCGTGGGCGTGGTGTTCTACCTGTTGCTGGCGCTTCGCCGGCAGCTGCGCGAGGCCGGCGCATTCGGCGACGCGGAGCCGGACCTGGCCTGCCTGCTCGACCTGGTCGCGATCGGCACGGTTGCCGACCTGGTCGTGCTGGACCGGAACAACCGCCTGCTGGTGGCGGCGGGCCTGCGCCGCATCCGCCAGGGCCGCTGCCAGCCGGGCGTGCGCGCGCTGGCGGAGGTGGCGGGGCGGCCGCTCGATCGCCTGGTGGCCGAGGACATCGGATTCGGCCTCGCGCCGCGACTCAATGCCGCGGGCCGGCTCGAGGACATGGCGGTCGGCATCGAATGCCTGCTCTGCGACGATGCCGCGCGCGCGATCGCTGGCGGAGATGCTCGACCGTATCAACGCAGAACGCCGCGAGCGCCAGCAGGACATGCTCGCCCAGGCCGAGGCGCAATTGCCGGCGCTCGATCCGGACCAGCCGCTGCCGCCCGCGCTGGTGCTGTTCGACCCGGGCTGGCACCCGGGCATCGTCGGGCTGGTGGCCTCGCGGATGAAGGACGCCACGCACCGGCCGGCGCTGGCCTTTGCGCCGGCGGAGCCGGGCTCGGCGATGCTGCGTGGCTCGGCGCGCTCGATCCCGGGATTCCACGTGCGCGACGCGCTGGCGGCGGTGGATGCGCGCCATCCGGGCCTCATCGAGCGCTTCGGCGGCCATGCCATGGCCGCGGGCCTGAGCCTGCCGCACGCAAGCCTGGAGGCCTTCCGCGTCGCCTTCGTGGCGGAGGCGGCGAGGGCGCTGGATCCGGCGCTGCTGCACGCGGAACTGGCCAGCGACGGGCCGCTGCAGCCGGCGCAACTCACGCGCGAGCTGGCCCTGGCCCTGCGCGAAGCGGGGCCGTGGGGCCAGGGATTCGCGCCGCCGGTGTTCGACAACCGCTTCCGCGTGCACGACTGGCGCGTGCTCGGCGAGCGCCACCTCAAGCTCACGCTCGAGCACGAGGAAGGCGGGGCGCGGGTGCCGGCGATCCATTTTGGCGGCTGGGCGGGACGGGCGCCGCCGGACTGGCTGCATGCGGCCTACCAGCTTGCGCTCGACGACTACCGCGGCCGCGAGGGCGTGCAGTTGCTGCTGCTGCACTGGCAGCCGGCCTGACGCGGCAGGCGCGCGGAACGGCCGTATAATCGCCGGCCTTGCCCTTGATTCGAACCGCCCGCCATGGAACTCGCTCTCGACCGCCAGCGCATCGCCGACCTCACGAGCCGACTCGATTCGCTCAGGGGGTATCTTTGACTTCGATGCCAAGGTAGAGCGGCTCGAGGAAGTCACCCGCGAACTCGAAAGCCCCAGCGTGTGGGACGAGCCCGAGCGCGCGCAGGCGCTGGGCAAGGAACGCGCCTCGCTCGAGCGCATCGTCACCGGCATCCGCGGTAACCTCGAGGGCCTGAAGGACGCGTCCGAACTGCTGGACATGGCCGAGGCCGACGATGACGCCGGCACCGCCGAGGCGGTCGCCGCCGACGTCGACAAGATCGCCGCCGACGTCGAGAAGCTGGAATTCCAGCGCATGTTCTCCGGCGAGCTCGACGCCGCCAACTGTTTCGTCGACATCCAGGCCGGCGCCGGCGGCACCGAGGCCCAGGACTGGGCCGAGATGCTGCTGCGCATGTACCTGCGCTGGTGCGAGGGCCGCGGCTGGAAGACCGAACTGATGGAAGTGAGCGCCGGCGAAGTCGCGGGAATCAAGAGCGCGACCTTCCGGGTCGAGGGCGATTACGCCTTCGGCTGGCTGAAGACCGAGATCGGCGTGCACCGCCTCGTCCGGAAGTCGCCGTTCGACTCCGACAATCGCCGACACACCAGCTTCACCTCCGTGTTCGTGTCGCCGGAAGTCGACGACGACATCGACATCGAGATCAACCCGGCGGACCTGAAGACCGACGTCTACCG
>CBININ010000294.1:0-2170 GCA_966250755.1 uncultured Gammaproteobacteria bacterium
GGCTTGCGTCATTCCTGCGATCCGGCATGGGCCGGGACAGCGCAAGGAGGCGAGCCATGCTGGCGATGAACTACCGGCGACCGTACAAGATTCGCGCCGAACAACGACCCGACCCTGTCATCGAGCATCCCAACGACGCGATCGTGCGCGTCACCCGCTCCTGCATCTGCGGCTCGGACCTGCATCTCTACCACGGGCTGGTGCCCGACACCCGCGTCGGCTCGATCTTCGGCCACGAGTTCACCGGCGTCGTGGAGGAGGTGGGTTCCTCGGTGCAGGGGCTTCGCGTCGGCCAGCAGGTGCTGGTGCCCTTCAACGTGTTCTGCGGCAGCTGCTACTTCTGCCAGCGCGAGCTCTACGGCAATTGCCACAACACCAATCCCGAGGCCACCGCGGTGGGCGGCATCTACGGCTACTCGCATACCGCCGGCGGCTATGACGGCGGGCAGGCCGAGTTCGTGCGGGTGCCGATGGCCGATGTCGGCCCGACCCTCATCCCCGAGGGGATGCACATCGAGGATGCGGTGCTGCTCACCGACGCCTTTCCCACCGGCTACCAGGCCGCGGAAATGGGCGGCATCGAGGAGGGCGATACGGTGGTGGTGTTCGGCGCCGGGCCGGTCGGCATCTTCGCCGCGCGCAGCGCCTGGCTGCTCGGCGCGGGCCGGGTGATCGTCGTCGACCACGTCGAGTACCGGCTGGACTTCGTTTCACGCTTCGGCCCGGCCGAGGTCGTGGACTTCCGCTACGTCAAGGACATGGCCGAACACATCAAGGCGATGACCGACGGCCTCGGCGCCGACGTCTGCATCGACGCGGTGGGCTGCGAGGCCGCCGGAAACTTCGCCCAGACCCTCACGGGCGTGAAGCTCAAGTTGCAGGCGGGCGCCGCGACGGCGCTGCACTGGGCGATCAACTCGGTGCGTAAGGGCGGCACGGTGTCCATCGTCGGCGTTTACGGGCCTACCTTCAACGCGGTGCCGATCGGCAACGCCATCAACAAGGGCCTGACACTGCGCATGAACCAGGCCAGCGTGAAGCGCCACCTGCCGCGGCTGATCGAGCACATCCAGGCCGGGCGCGTGGACCCGAAGCGGGTGATCACCCATCGCGTGCCGCTGGAGGAGGTGGGCGAGGCGTACGAGATCTTCTCGCGCAAGCTCGACAACTGCATCAAGACCGTCCTGGTCCCGCCGACCGCGACCTCGGTGCACTGATCCCCAAGGAGGAAATCCCATGCAGCACGACAAGGACGCCGCCCGCCGGGCCGACCAGGACGCATTGCGACAAGCCCATCTGCAGGATCCCTCGATGGGCCTGCGCGCGGACCCCGAGACCATCCCCGGCTGGGGCGCGGACCTGGACCCGGCCGACCGACCCGCCTATCCGAAGGAACGCAGGCCGCCGCGCCTGGACCGGATCCCCACGCCCGGGCAGCAGCAGTCGGACGTCGAAGTGTTCCACTCGACCGAACGCGGTGGCGTCACCCCGGTGTTCGGCACCAGCGTGCCGCCCTCGGGCCTGAGCGGCATGCTGCGCCGCCGCGCCTTCCGCCGCAGCGAAAACGACGTCCGCCACTGGATGATGCTCCTGCTGGCGGATCGCGTGAACGTGGTCGAGGGCCTGTTGGAGGACCTGCGCAGGGCCCCGCGCGGCAAGCAGGTGGCCTCGGTCGCGGTGGTCGCGCTGGCGGGCTGGTGGCTGGCGCGACGCTGATCTGCGACTGCGCGGCGCGCTCCCGCGGACCGCCGGGACGAATGCCGTTCAGGGCCGGTCGGGCATATTTCCTGCTCAGCCGCGAGGTGCTGTCGAGTGGCCCATTCCCCCCTGCGCGTTGCCCATGTCGATGACGACGACGACCTCCTGGCGATCGTCCGTCTCGCCTTGCAGGCCACCGCCGGCATGCAGGTGGAAAGCTGCGAGTCCGGCGCGAAAGCGCTCGAGGTGATCCCCGGCTTCGAGCCGGACGTCATCCTCGTGGACCTGCTGATGCCCGGCATGGGCGGCCTGGAAACGGTGGCGCGTCTGCGCGAGCGCATGGACCTCTCGCACGTGGCGGTCGCCTTCGCCACCGGGCTCGAGGATCCGGAACAGTTGCGCCGCATGTCGGAAGCAGGCGCCGCCGCCATCATCCACAAGCCCTTCGACGCGTTCGCGCTGGCCGACCGCA
>CBININ010000295.1:0-2077 GCA_966250755.1 uncultured Gammaproteobacteria bacterium
CGAGCCAGCTGAATTCGTAGGCATTCCAGATATCCACGCCGAGGAAGGGCAGCGGCTCGGCGAGGCCCAGTGGCTGGCGCTGCGGCTCGCGCGGGATGGGATGCAGGATGGCCGCGTCGACGGCGCCGCCGTAGCTGACGGTTTGGCCTAGCAGGGTGTTGGAAGGGTCGGTCATGGGGCGGATTCTGGCACGCGGCGGGCCGGGCGGTCCGTGCGCGATTGCCTAGTCCGGCCGCTTGGGCCAGTCCGTCGTGCGCCGCTGGGTGCGCACGCCGACCGCTAGGGGCGGTGCTCGAGCGCCAGGTACTCGGCGCTCTGCATCTCCACCAGCCGCGAACTCGTGCGCTCGAACTCGCGCTCCAGGCGATGGCCCTGGTACAGCGACAAGGGATCGGCGGCGGCGCTCAGCAGCAGGTTGACGCGGCGGTCGTAGAACTCGTCCACCAGGTGCACGAATCGGCGCGCCGGATCTTCCTTCGACGCATCGAAGCGCGGCACGTTCGACACCAGCACGGTGTGGAAGCTGCGGGCGATCTCGATGTAGTCGGCGGCCGAGCGCGGGCCCTCGCACAGGGCGCTGAACTCGAACCAGGCCACGCCGTCCGCCAGCGCCTTGGCAGGGATGTCGCGTTCGTTGACGTGCAAGGCCACGGCCTGCCGCCGCCCGGCGCCGACCAGGCGGTCGAAGTGCGCGGCCAGCGCCGCCTCCGCCGTTTCGCCGAGCGGCGTGAGGTAGGTCGCCGCGTGGGTGAGCTGGCGCAGCCGGTAGTCCTGCGCGCTGTCGAGCTTCATCACGGCGCAGTGCGCCTCGATCAACGCGATCGCCGGCAGGAAGCTGGCGCGCTGCAGGCCGTCGCGGTACAGCTCCGGCGGCGGGATGTTGGAGGTGGTGGCGAGCGTCACGCCCTGCGCGACCAGACGGTCGAGCAGGCGCCCGAGGATCATCGCGTCGCCGATGTCGCCGACGAAGAACTCGTCCAGCACCAGCAGCTTCAGTTCGCCAGCCAGCTCCTTCGCGACTACCGACAAGGTGTCGGCGGTGTCGGGCAGCGCGCGAAGGCGTGCATGCACCTGGCCCATGAAGCGGTGGAAGTGCCAGCGCTGCCGCGGCACGTCGCCCAGGCCGTCGTACAGCAGGTCCAGCAGGAAAGTCTTGCCGCGGCCGACGCTGCCCCACAGGTAGATGCCGCGTACCGCCTCGGGCGCACGCAACTTCGCGGCAAGGCGATCGAACAGTGTCTCCGGCTGCGCGGCAATCAGCTCGCGATGCAGGCGGTCGAGCTCCACCAGCACCGCGGCCTGCGCGGCATCGTGCTGCCAGCGCCCGTCGGCGACGCCCGCGCGCCAGGCCTCGGAGGGCAGGATCGGCGCCGCCACGCTCAGGGCGCGAGCGGCGGCAGGTTGCGACGCACGCCGTTCTTGATCGCGCCGCGCAGGTCCAGCAGGCGGCGGTGGAAGAAGTGGCCGGTGTCGGGCATGCGCACCAGGGTCGGCGCCGGGTTCTGCTTGGCGACCCACTCGAACACCTTCTCCGGCTTGACCACCTCGTCGGCCTCGCCCTGGATCAACAGCCAGGGGCAGGGCGGCGGCAGCACGCCGGTGAAGTCGCGGCGGCCCACCGGCGGCGCCACGCTGATCATCTGCTTGACCGGCAACTGCCGCGCCGCCTGCAGTGCCACCCAGCTGCCGAAGCTGAAGCCGCCCAGCCACAGCGCATGCCCCGGCCGCTGCGCCAGCGCCCAGCGCGCCACGCTCAGCAGGTCCAGCACCTCGCCGCGGCCGTCGTCGAAGGCGCCCTCGGACTGCCCGGTGCCGCGGAAGTTGAAGCGGATGCAGGGAATGCCCAGCTCGACCAGGGCCCGCGAGGCCATGGTCACCACCTTGTTGTGCATGGTCCCGCCCTCGGGCGGGTTGGGGTGGCAGAAGATCGCCACGCCCAGCCGCGGCTCCTCCGTCGGCACCTCGACCGCGCATTCCAGGCGGCCGGCGGGGCCGGGCAGCCAGAAGGCGCCGGTGGCGTCGGGGAAAGGCGGGAGCGGGTTGGGGATGGGGCTCATCCCGGGATGATAGCGGGAGG
>CBININ010000296.1:0-2034 GCA_966250755.1 uncultured Gammaproteobacteria bacterium
TCGATGATGTTGAAGCGGTGCTCCTTGAAGGACTTGTCCATGCCCTTCCAGAAGCAGGTGGTCGCCGCGGACGTGATGGTGATGCCGCGCTCCTGCTCCTGCTCCATCCAGTCCATGGTGGCAGCGCCGTCGTGCACTTCGCCGATCTTGTGGTTGACGCCGGTGTAGAACAGGATGCGCTCGGTCGTCGTCGTCTTGCCGGCGTCGATGTGGGCCATGATGCCGAAGTTGCGGTACTGTTCGATGGGCGTAGTGCGTGCCACGGCAAATTCCTTAAATTGAGAGCCCGCGCGGCGGGCGCGGCGCGGGCGGTGTTACCGGCAGGTTGTGGTGCCGCCGGTAGCGATTACCAGCGGTAGTGCGAGAACGCCTTGTTGGCTTCCGCCATGCGGTGCGTCTCTTCGCGCTTCTTCACGGCGCCGCCGCGGTTCTCGGCGGCCTCGAGCAGCTCGGCGGCCAGCTTGCGCGGCATGGTGTTCTCGCCGCGCTTGCGGGCGAACTCGATCACCCAGCGCATGGCCAGGGCGGTACGGCGCGACGAGCGGACCTCGACCGGAACCTGGTAGGTGGCGCCACCGACGCGGCGCGACTTGACCTCGACGGCCGGCGCGACGTTGGCGAGGGCCTTCTCGACCAGCGCGAGGGTGTCAGGGTTCTTCTCCCCGATCACGTCCATGGCGCCGTAGACGATCTTCTCGGCGATGGACTTCTTGCCGCTCTTCATGACCATGTTGATGAAGCGGGCCACGACTTCCGATCCATGCTTGGGATCGGGAAGGATGGAGCGGGTACCGGGCGAACCTTTACGAGACATGCTGCAGTCCTGGTAGGTCTTGGATCATCGAATCATTGGCCGGGCGCTAGCCCGGCGGGGAAGGTGAAGCGAATTACTTCTTCGGGCGCTTGGCGCCGTACTTCGAGCGGCTCTGGCGGCGCTTGGCCACGCCGGAGGCGTCGAGCGAACCGCGCACGGTGTGGTAGCGCACGCCCGGCAGGTCCTTGACGCGGCCGCCGCGGATCAGCACGACCGAGTGCTCCTGCAGGTTGTGGCCTTCGCCACCGATGTAGGAGATGACCTCGAAGCCATTGGTCAGGCGGACCTTGGCGACCTTGCGAAGGGCCGAGTTCGGCTTCTTCGGGGTGGTGGTGTACACGCGGGTGCACACGCCGCGACGCTGCGGGCAGTTGGCCAGCGCGGGGGAGGTGCTCTTGTAGGTGTGCGGCTCGCGCGGCTTGCGAACCAGCTGGTTGATCGTCGCCATTGAACGGTGGACCCTGATGGTGGGCGAGCCGGGGTGACTCGGCCCAGTAAGACGAAAAAGTATAGGGGGTGCCGGCACTTACTGTCAAACCTGACGGCCGTGCCCCGCCCTGCCTCGCGGACCGGTGCGGGGCGCCTCGCGGCGACCCGCCCGGGGTGTTTCAGGCCTCCGGCCGACGCCTATTCCTCGACGCCGGACTCGGAAGCGGCCGCCTCGGCCTCGCCCGCCGCGAAAGTCGCCGGCGCGGTGGTGCCGCGCAGGGTTTCGAGGTCGAGGTCGGTCAGGCCGGACTCGGCCTGGCGGCGCTTGGTGTGGTAAGCCAGGCCGGTACCCGCGGGGATCAGGCGGCCGACGATCACGTTCTCCTTCAGGCCGCGCAGCGAATCGCGGGTGCCGCGGACGGCCGCCTCGGTCAGCACGCGGGTAGTCTCCTGGAACGAAGCCGCGGAGATGAACGACTCGGTCGCCAGCGAGGCCTTGGTGATGCCCAGCAGGACCGGCTCGTACTTGGCCGGGATCCCGCCCTTGGCTTCCATCCGGACGTTCTCCTCGATCAGGCGGATGCGCTCGGCCTGCTCGCCCGACATGAAGCGGGTGTCGCCGGCGTCCGTGATCTCGACCTTGCGCAGCATCTGCCGGGTGATGGTCTCGATGTGCTTGTCGTTGATCTTCACGCCCTGCAGGCGGTACACGTCCTGGATTTCCTTCACCAGGTAGGCGGCCAGCGGCTCGACGCCGAGCAGGCGCAGGATGTCCTGCGGGTTCGGCTCGC
>CBININ010000297.1:0-1978 GCA_966250755.1 uncultured Gammaproteobacteria bacterium
ACGATGCCGACGATGCGGTCGCCGTCCATCACCGGCAGCTGCGAGACGTCGTACATCTTCATGCGCTGGTAGGCGACGGTGAGCGAATCGTTCGGGCCGACCACCACCGTGTCGCGTTGCGCGTAGGGGCGCAGGATCAGGTCGCGCAGGTCGCCGTAGGCCGGGCGCTCGAGGAAGCCCTGGTCGAGCATCCAGTAGTCGTTGAACATCTTCGACAGGTACTTGTTGCCGGTGTCGCAGACGAACACCACCACCTTCTTCGGCGTGGTTTGTTCGCGGCAGTAACGCAGCGCCGCCGCCAGCAGGGTGCCGGTGGAGGAACCGCCGAGCACGCCTTCCTTCATCAGCAGCTCGCGGCCGGCCAGGAAGCTCTCCTTGTCGGAGATGGCGTAGGCCTTGTGCACGCGGCTGAAGTCGGAGATCGGCGGCAGGAAATCCTCGCCGATGCCCTCCACCAGCCAGCTGCCGGACTTGGTGCTCAGCACGCCCTCGTTGATGTACTGCGCCAGGATCGAGCCGACCGGGTCGGCCAGCACGAACTCCACGTGCGGCGCCACCTTGCCGAAGTAGCGCGACAGTCCGGTCATCGTGCCGGAGCTGCCGCAGCCGAACACGATGGCGTCCATGTCATGGCCCATCTGCTCCCAGATCTCGGGGCCGGTGCCCTCCTCGTGCGCGAGCGGGTTGTCGGGATTGCCGAACTGGTTGATGAAGTAGGCGCCCGGCGTGTCGCGTGCCAGCTGCTCGGCCATGTCCTGGTAGTACTGCGGATGGCCCTTGGCGACGTCGCTGCGGGTCAGCACGACCTCGGCGCCCATCGCCCGCAGGTTGAAGATCTTCTCGCGGCTCATCTTGTCGGGGACGACGAGGATGAGCTTGTAGCCCTTCTGCTGCGCCACCAGGGCCAGGCCGATGCCGGTGTTGCCGGCGGTGCCTTCGACCAGGGTGTCGCCGGGTTTGATCTTGCCGGCCTTTTCGGCGGCCTCGATCATCTTCAGGCCGATGCGGTCCTTGATGGAACCGCCGGGATTCATGCACTCGAGCTTGAGGTAGAGCTCGCAGCAGCCGGTGTCGAGGTGCTGGGCCTTGACCATCGGCGTGTCGCCGATCAGCTCGAGCACGCTGTTGTGGACGCTCATGCGTCGATTTCCGCGATGGGCTGCGCCCGATGCGCGGAAGTATAGCCGGGTCGCGGGGGCGGACGGCGGCGTCCCGACGAGGTGGCCGCCGCCGTCCGCGGTAAAATTTTACGGATTGAAGGCGCGTGTCGTCAGTGGTGGTGCTTGGTTTCGTACATTCGCAGCAGGCGGTCCTTGGCGTAGAGCTTCTCGCGCTTCATCCGCGCCAGGGTGTTGTCGTCGATCGGCAGGACGCCGAGTTCGGCGTCGGTGACCTGCTTGTCGAGTTCGCGATGGCGCTGCAGCAACTGGCGGAACTCCGCGTCGCTGCGCATCAACGATTCGACTTCTTCCTTCGGCTGCCCTTCGAACATGGCTTTGACCTCCTTCCAGAAATGCAAACGCCCCGGGCAGTCAGGCCCAGGGCGTGCGGTTGTCAGGATGGGTCAGGTCGGCGCGGGCGTCGGTTCGGGTACCCGCGCGCGCCAACCGGTGTGCGGCGGCGGGGTCCTTCGATGCGACTTCTGCTTTCATCGGCCTGGCTCGCTTTCGCCGGCCGGGCCCTTGCCCGACCGACGCCTTCGAACCTACTCCCCCCTTTCGCGAGCCGCAAGCCTGCAGGCAAGCGATTGATCGGAAAGGGTTTCACCTCGCTGAAGCCCCGCCCACCGGGGTGCGGGCGACCCCAGCAGATTCAAGGACTTGCGCAGGCCGACCGTGGCAAGTCCTTGATTGCGCTGGGTCGGCCGGCGTGCGCGCCCGCGCGCGACTCCACGCTGATCTAGACCCCCCGGTTGCGCGCCCGGCCATCCGCCCGGCCGGTGTCGGTGTACGGGGCGGTTTCGCCCTTGCCCATCGCG
>CBININ010000298.1:0-1858 GCA_966250755.1 uncultured Gammaproteobacteria bacterium
GGCCGGTGCGCGAGAGCAGGTACTGGTGCACGTGCAGCTCGACCTCGCCGCAGATGCGCAGGCTCGAGGTCAGGAACATGTCGAGGGTGGACTGGATCGTCCCCTGCCCCGAGTTCTCCACGGGCACCACGCCGAAGTCGGCATGCCCGGCGGCGACTTCCTGGAACACCTCTTCGATGCTGCCCAGCGGCAGGCCGTAGGCGGCGTGGCCGAAGTGCTTGCGCACCGCCTGCTCGCTGAAGGTGCCCTCGGGGCCGAGGAAACCGACCTTGAGCGGATCCTCCTGCGCCAGGCACGAGGACATGATCTCGCGGAACAGCCGCACCATCTCGCCATCCGAGAGCGGCCCCTTGTTGCGGTCGACCACCATGCGCAGCACGTGCGCCTCGCGCTCGGGCCGGTAGTAGTCGATCGCCGACAGGCCCTCTCCCTTGACCCGTGCGACCTCCTGCGCCCAGTTGGCGCGCTCGGAGATCAGCTCCTGGATCTGGCGGTCGATGCTGTCGATGCGCTCGCGCACCTTGCCCAGCGATTCCTTAGGGTCGGTCATTCGGGTGTCCAGCGGTATAGAAGTCCAAACGGTAGCAGGTAACGCTCAGCCGTGGCGACGTGCGAAGTCATGCATGAAGGCGACCAGCGCCTCGACCGCCTCCAGCGGCACGGCGTTGTACAGCGACGCGCGCATGCCGCCGAGCGCCTTGTGGCCCTTCAGCGCGAGCAGGCCGGCGGCCTCCGACTCGGCCAGGAAAGCCGCGTCGAGGGTGCCGTCGCGCAGGGTGAAAGGCACGTTCATGCGCGAGCGCGAAGCCGGTTCGACCGGATTGCGGTAGAAGCCCTGCGAGCCGTCGATGGCGCCGTACAGCAGCGCCGCCTTGGCGCGGTTGCGCTCGCCGATCGCGGCCAGCCCGCCCTGCCCCTTGAGCCATTGGAAGGTGAGCCCTGCCAGGTACCAGCCGAAGGTGTTCGGTGTGTTGAGCATCGAGCCGGCCGCGGCGTGTTCGGCGTAGCGGAAGATCTTTGCCATCGGCCGGCCCTGCCGCGCCAGCAGGTCGCGGCGCACGATCATCAGCACCAGGCCGGACGGGCCGATGTTCTTCTGCGTGCCGGCGTAGATCAGGCCGAAGCGGCGCACGTCCAGCGGACCGGACAGGATGTTGGAGGACATGTCCGCCACCAGCGGCACCTCGCCCGTGTCCGGCACGTCGTGGAACTCGACGCCGTGGATGGTCTCGTTGGGCGTGTAGTGCACGTAGGCGACGCGCGGGTCCAGCGTCCAGTCCCGGCGTGGCGGCAGGTGCAGGTAGCCGTCGGCCTTGCTGCTGGCAGCGATGTTCACGCGCAGGTAGGGCGCGGCCTCGCCGGCGGCCTTCTCGCTCCAGTGGCCGCTCAGAACGTAGTCGGCCGAGTCGTCGGGGCCGGCCAGGTTCATCGGGATCTGCGCGAAGTGCTGGGTAGCGCCACCCTGCAGGAACAGCACGGCATAGTCGTCCGGGATGCCGACCAGCCGGCGCAGGTCCGCCTCGGCCTCGGCCGCCACGGCGATGAAGTCCTGGCTGCGGTGGCTGATCTCCACGATGGACGCGCCGACGCCGTTCCAGTCGAGCATCTCGGCCTGCGCCTGCCGCAGGACCGATTCGGGCAGGGTGGCGGGACCGGCACTGAAGTTGAACGCGCGCGTCATGGGACACCTGAACAGGAGGACCCGTAGTATGCCGCAGCGCATCAGTTGCAGGGGCAACGAAGCCGAGCCCGCGGGTGCGGACCGCGCACGCCGCGCATCCTGCGGCCATCCCGGGACGTATAGGTTCAAGACAGGGCGATCGAGCGGGAATTTTCGCGCGCGAGTATCGTCCAACCA